>JBAPMC010000414.1:0-3475 GCA_049278415.1 Solirubrobacteraceae bacterium | reverse complement strand
GAGCCCGCGCGGAGCACGTCTTGCACCGCCCCAACCGCCTCCGCACGCCGGAGCATGAGCTCGCGAGCGGAGCGCCTCTGCAACATTTGGATCGCCGCCCCACGCAAGCGCCTCCCCGGCGGCGCGTCGCCGAGACCGGCGATCTGCGCCTCATAGGCCATCATCCCTACGAGCTGCAAGCGCTTGCGTCCAACGATCTCGCGGGCGAGCGCCGCCGCATCGGAGGGGGTGTGAATCGGTGAGCGCTTCGCGCCGATGCGAATGCGACCGTCGAGCATCCACAGTCCGGCGTCGAGGTCGATGCATACCCGCACAGCTGAGCGCGACCCCTCGCCAGTCTCGCCGGAGTCGCAGACCTCGCCACCTCCACCTGGGACGCGGAGCGCTCCGCCTTCGCCGAGGTCCCCAATGGCCGCCTCGATCAGATTGAGCTGGGCGACGCTGTCCACCATCACCGCCACCCGCGTCCTTAGCTCCGCCAAACGCGCGAGCGACCGCAGCGCTCTGCGGTCGGCGGTGGGGTAGGCCACCACTATGTCCTCGAAGCCGTGCTCCGCCAGCCACAACCCCTCGGGCAGCGTGAACGCCAATATGCCGTGGTAGCCCGGGCGTGCCAGCACGCGTTCCTGAAGCGCCCGGCAACGCACCGACTTGCTCGCCAGGCGGATCAGCTTCGGCGCGGCGCGGCGTTCCATGTCGGCTGCGTTGTTCCAGAACGCGTCGAGATCGACAGCCGCAAACGGAGCCTCCAGCTCGGCTGTTGCGCGTTCCAGCCGTTGCAGGTGATCCGTCACAGCCGTGGGAGGGAGAGCGTGCCGTCCACAGGCCCCAGCACACGATCGGTCCACGCGTTGGCGAATCGTCCGTCCGGGTCCAGGCGCGCTCGCACCGCCTGAAAGCGGTCCCACTCCGGGTAGCGCGGACGCAGTGTGGATGCGGTCTGGAAATGGCGCTTGCCCCAGTGGGGGCGTCCTTGAAGGCTGTCCATGATCTCCTCCACCGCCTCGAAGTAAGGCCTCCACTCCATGCCGCGGTACATGTGCACAGCCACATATCCGCTCTCACGGCCGGCGGCTGTGCTGAGCAGCGCGTCGTCTGCGGCGACCGTACGCACCTCAATTGGAAACGGAACGGCGAAGCCGCGCCGCTCGATCGTCTCCATGACGCGGCGCACAGCCTCGGTTGTGTGCTCGCGCGGCAGCGCATACTCCATCTCGGTGAAGCGCACGAGCCGCGGGCTCGTGAAGATCCGGTCGGAGCGGTCAACCCGTTTCGAGCTGCCAGCCATGCGCGTCACGAGCCGGTTGATCTCGGGGATGCGGCTCGGCAGGCGGCGGCCAATGCGACAGAAAAGCTCGAAGGCGTGGTTGGTTAGAAGCACATCGTCTGCGTACTCGCTCACCCTGCCACGCGGGCGCGGCGCTTCCTCGGTGCGGTTGTTCGTGCGCGTGAGCGCCACATCGCAGTGCGGGAACACGTAGAGCTCGAAGTGCTCGTTGCCAAGCGCCAGCTGCTCGAAATGCTCGAGCGTCTGCTCGAGCGGGGCGGGAGCATCGATTCCCCGCAGCGTGAATGCGGGCACACAGCGCAGCGTCAGCTCCACCACGACACCGAGTGCTCCGAGCCCGACGCGCGCAGCACGCAGGAGCTCCGGGTCGCGCTCTTCTGAGCACACAAGCGTCGAGCCGTCGGCGAGCACCAGCGTCAGCTCCACCACCTGAGAGGGGATGTTGCGCAGGCGTGCGCCCGTGCCATGCGTGGCTGTAGAGATCGCTCCTGCGATGCTCTGCACGTCGATGTCGCCGAGGTTCTCGAGCGCCAAGCCATGCAAGGCGAGGTGTGCGTTCAGCTGGGCGATTGTGATGCCACCCTGCACGCGCACGAGGCCCGCCTCGCGGTCCACGTCGAGCACGCGCGTGCAGCGATCGAGCACCATTAGCAACCCATCGGTGCACGCGATGTCGCTAAACGAGTGACCTGCCCCCACAACGCGCACCCGTAGTCCCTCACGGGCGGCTCGCCCCACTTCGGCGGCGACTTCCTCGATCGATCCAGGATGCACGATCGCCCTGGGACGGCAGCCTTCGTCACCGGCCCAGTTGTGCCACTCCACGTCGCTCGTCTCAAGGGCGTTAGGCTCGCGCATCACATGACCGCGCCCGAGCCTACTCCGAGCCCCGCCTCAGCGTCTCTCAAGGACAGCCCAAGCCCGCCCACGAGAGACGCCCCACCGCAATCTGTGTCATTGGCGGTGCGCGCGCAGCGCGGGCGAACCCTCCCGAGTCCAGGCGCCCGTCGCGCGACCGTGATCGGCGCCGGCTCGTTTGGCACTGCGCTTGCGGTACTGCTGAGCAGAGCCGGTTTGCGCACTACCCTTCAAACACGCACCGGCGAGCAGGCGACGCTGCTCAGCTCCGAGCGCGAGAACAAGCTCTATCTCCCGGGCGTTGAGCTGCCCGCGCAGCTGCGTGTCGAGGCGGTGTCCGCCGGCGTGGCGCGCGCCGACTACGTGTTCCTGGCGGTTCCCTCACGGGGGTTTGGTGAGGCGATCTCGGCCTTGCAGGAAAGCGAGCTCGGCCGACGCACCGCAATCGTGTCGGTGGCCAAGGGGCTCGTGCCTCCCGACGGAAGACCGCCGACGACAGTACTGAGCACAATCTTCGGAGCACACCGGGTGGCCTGTGTGGGCGGGCCGGCTCACGCCCAGGAGATGGTCCGCTCCGGCGCCGGCCTGGTGGTGGCCTGCGGCGACGAAGAGCTCGCACGCACGCTCGCCCAGGTATTCACGCGCGCCGGGGTCGTGTGCGAGCAGTCCAACGACCCGATCGGCGTCGAGCTGGCGGGGGCCGCCAAGAACGCGGCGGCTCTGGCGGCCGGCGCCACCGAGGCGCAAGGCGCAAACGCCGCTGGAGCGGCCGCCGGCCACATCTTCGCCGAGGTGTGGCGCTATGCCGAGCAGCTCGGCGCACGACCCGAGTCCATAATCGGGTTGGCGGGCATCGGCGATTTGGTGGCTACGGCGCTAGCCCGCGAGAGCCGCAACCGCAGGGCCGGGGAGCTGCTTGCCGAGGGTGTCACCGCGCTCGAGATCCCCGCGCGCATCGGCCAGGCCGTCGAGGCGCTCGAGTGGGTCCCCTTGCTCGCCAGCACGCTCGAGCAGGCTGGCGTGGAAGCACCCGTCACGAGCGCGCTCGGCAGGCTGATCGCGGGGGATCTCCCGCTTGACGATTGGGTCGCGCTCGTGCGCACCACAGTTCCACCGCCAGCGCGCTGGCGCCGTCCCCAGCCTGGTTTCTGGCGGCGACTGTGGCGACGCGCAATTCGATAGTATCTACAAAAGATGCAGGATGACGTGGTCCGACCCAGCCGGACGAAGCCGATCGCCGTGCGCTTCGACGAGTTCACGCTCAAGCGCCTGCGAGCGCTTGCAGCCCGCCGCAACACCGGCTACCAGACGCTGCTGAAGGAGTTCGTC
>JBAPMC010000413.1:0-3827 GCA_049278415.1 Solirubrobacteraceae bacterium | reverse complement strand
CCACAAGACATCGAGACGTTAAAAGAAACGACCCGCTGGGGAGGCGGGCCGTTTCGGGGAGGAGGGATGCTGCTGTACTTCGGGTCAATAGGAATAATGCACCAAGGGAACACATGTTTGTGTGATGTCCATCACAGAGACGTTGAGCTCTCTAGATTGATTGAACTTGCGAGCCCTGTTTAGGCCTTGAGGCCATGCAGGGGATACCGTTCTGCAAGCAAAATGACCAAGCAACGCCTAGACACCCTTCTAGCCGAGCGCGGGCTGTTCCCGTCTCGCACCCGAGCGGCGGCATCGGTGATGGCTGGCGAGGTAACCGTTGGGCTGGATGGTCGCCGAGCAGCGAAGCCGGGCGAGATGGTTGCAGTCGATGCTGAGTTGAGTGTGCGCGAGCGCGCACCATTCGTCTCGCGCGGAGGCGTCAAGCTCGCCAACGCTCTCGAGGCTTTCGATGTTCCGGTGCAAGGACGTCGCGCAATCGACGTGGGCGCCTCCACAGGCGGCTTCACCGATTGCCTGCTCCAGCGTGGCGCAATCGAGGTGGTTGCGGTAGACGTGGGCTACGGGGATTTCAGCTACACACTTCGAGGCGATTCGAGGGTTACGCTGCTGGAGCGCACGAACGCCCGTTCGCTGACACCTGAGATGCTGCCCTACGCGCCAGAGCTTGCTGTGCTCGACGTCTCATTCATCTCATTGCGCAAGGTGCTCCCGGCGGTGTTGGGTTGCCTTGCCGATCAATACGACGTGCTCGCGCTCGTCAAGCCGCAGTTCGAGGTGGGGCGCGAGCGAGTCGGCAAGGGCGGGGTGGTGAGGGCCCCTGAGGACCGGCGCTCTGCGCTCGTTGAGGTGGGTGTCGCCGCACTTTCGCTCGGCACGAGCGTGCTCGGCTACCGCTCCTCTGGCTTGCCCGGTCCCAAGGGTAATCTGGAGACGTTCATATGGCTGGCCGAGCCAGGACGCCAGGGAGGCGCGGATGGGACGGGGGAGCTGATGCAGATGGCGCTACAGGTGGAGCCGTGAGCAACGAGACCGGTCAAGCCGCTGCGCCGCTCCACGTGCCGTCTCAGAAGGCTGTTCATGAGGTATCGGTGCTCACTCACACCCGCCCAACGCAGACGGCGAGCGCCCTCGAGGCGCTCGTTGCGGCTGCCAGCAAGGCGGGTGTTACGTTGCGATTCGATCGCAACGAGACCGACAAGCACGGGTTGACCGACGGTGAGAACGTAGTGGTTGGAGCGCTCGATGACGAGATGGTCGACTTGTGCATAGTGCTCGGCGGCGACGGCACCATCCTACGAGCGCTGCGTCGCTACTCGGGCACAGGAGTGCCCGTGTTCGCTGTGAACTTCGGCGATATCGGATTTCTTGCCACGATCGAGCCCGAGGAGCTCGCGGATGGCGTACGGCGCGCCTTCGAGGGCGACTTCGAGCTCTTGAAGCTGCCTGCGATCGCCCTGGATGCTCCCATGGGGGTTGAGCGCGCTATCAACGACGTAGCCATCCACCGCAAGGTCGGCGAGCGGGTTGCAGAGCTCGCCTATGTGCTGGATGGCGAGGAGCTCGGCAGCGTGCGCTGCGACGGGCTGGTGGTGGCGACTCCGGCGGGATCAACGGGCTACAACCTCGCCAATGGCGGACCGGTGATGGCCTGGGGCGTGGAGGGGTTCGTGGTGTCGTTCATCGCCCCACACTCCTTGACGGCGCGCACTCTCGTGGCGGCCCCCAGAGACCGCCTTACGATCCACAACCGCTCGCGTGAGGCGCTCGACGTATCGGTTGACGGGCGACCGGTGGGGGAGATCGCGCCGGGAGGCACAATCGATGCGCGCTTCATCCACGATGCTGGGATCATCGCCCAGCTACCTGGCTCCTCGTTCTATCGAAGGCTTCGCGAGAAGTTCGGTCGTTTGGCGCGCTGAGATCCGCGAGAGTGGCACAGGCAATCCCCGGCCTGTGGCTCAGCTCCCACAGCTGCGGGTCTTATGCGGGGGCTCAGGCGACTCTGCTCTGATGCTTGGGCGTTCCATCAGTGCGCTGCAGCGAGTCTATGAAGCCATCGAGCTGCTCGCGCGAGAAGCGTCGCTGTCCGCCCGGCGTCCTATAGCCGCCGAGATAGCCCGCGTCGGTCCAGCGACGGATCGTGGCGAGCGACACGCCGAGGTAGCGCGCAGCCTGTGAGCTCGTGAAAACGAGCTGGTGCTCATGACTGAGGTTCGTGGTCGTGGGCATCATGGTCCTCTTCTCGGTGGGTTCGCCTGGCGACGCTTGCTCTGAATCTCGCCGGCTTGCGGCAGATCGTTCAGATGCATTGATATTCGGCAGCTTGGCGGTAAAAAATGAGGGTCCGGCAGCTTTGTGGACCTTTGGTCGAGAAAGCTCTGGACTTGCAGGGCGCCCTGTGCAAGCGGAAGAACCCTCATCAGCCACGTGAAAGCCCGTCGCCTATCGCCAGATAACCCCTCTCCCTGCAAGCGAGCATGCAATCGCTTGTACAAAGTGGACAATTCGTCCAATCCCTATATTATGCTCTCCGAACCTACTCAACACTCGTCGTGCTTGGCTGAGGATGGAAGCCGTCGCACGGGTGTGTTGACCCGCCTGAGTGACGGAAGGAGCTTTCTATGGGTTTCAAAGGCTGATTTAGATTTGCCGATGCCCTCGATGAGGCGCACCGGGCCAAGGACGTCGCCGATCGGTGACGTCCTTGGTGTTTAAGGCCTTCGTGCAGGTCCTTCAGGCCGTTTGGGCCTAAACGGTGGCCTACCTGTTTGATGGCGACGTCATGACCAAGTGACGCGTGAACGCGCCTCGACGTGGAGGTCTTGGCTGCCTGGCTAGCGTGCTGCTGGTTGAGCCAAGGCTCGTGTACGCCGCTCGAAGGCCAACTCAGCCTCGAAATCGGCGTCGTCGCCGTGCGCGAACGTCACTGGGCCCTCACGCTCGAGCATCGTGATGAAGGCGTCAACTATCTCCGCGTCCAGCTGGCGTCCCGCCACGCGCCTGAGCTCGGCGATCGCGTCCTGTGGAGTCATCGGAGAGCGATAGGAGTCTCGTGCGGTAAGCGTGTCGTACACGTTGCAGACAGACAGGATGCGCGATGCAAGGGGGATCTCGTTGCCGATCAACCCAGCCGGGTATCCGCTCCCGTCGACATGCTCGTGGTGATAGAGGATCGCATCCGCCACAGGACCGTAGCCGTCCAGTCGGCCCACGAGCGTGGCTCCCTCCTGTGGATGACGGCGAACCACCGCCCAGTCCTCATCGGAGAGTATCTCCGCGTGGAGGATACGGTCGGGAAGCGCAAACTTGCCTATGTCGTGAAGCAGCCCGGCGGTGTGGGCGAGATCCTGGTCGGCCTCGTCGCAACCCATCTCACGCGCCAGAGCGCGGGCGTAGCGAGCAACGGCGGCTGCGTGGCGAGCGGTCATGCGATCTCGAAGCGCAAGGGTCTCCACAAGCGTCACGAGCACGCCCAGCTGCATCGATGCAAGCCGCACGGAACGAGCCTCGAGCTGCTCGGCGCGGTCCTCGGATCGCAATAGGGCGCGCGCCAGGTACTGGAAGATGATCAACACCAGCACAAGGCTCAGCAGGACGAGGTAGCCCACCTTCGTATATGCAACGGCCAGGATGACCGCGAGCACCGCGGCGGCAAGCTGGCCGGGAAGGACGGGAACGAGCACAGTGTGAACCTGATTGATGAACGACTTCTCCTGAAAAACGCTCTTCTGGATCGCAATCAGCGCGAAATTGAGCAGATTCGTGGCCATGAACACGCCAAACACCACGAATGCGAAGGTGGTGGTTTGGACATAGGAGTGCCC
>JBAPMC010000412.1:0-1794 GCA_049278415.1 Solirubrobacteraceae bacterium | reverse complement strand
GTTCTGCACCGTCTCCTTGCCGAGGTAGTGATCGATGCGGAACACCTGCTGCTCCTCGAACACACCCAGCACGCGCTGGTTCAGCTCACGCGCCTCCGCAAGTGAGGTGCCGAAGGGCTTCTCGATCACCACGCGCACCTCTGCTCCCTCGTGACGGTCAAGGCCCTGCTTGCCCAATGCCTCCACTATCACCGGGAAGAAGGACGGCGCCGTCGATAGGTAGAACGCTCTACTCAGCGGCTCGCCCGCGCGCTGCTCAAAACGATCGAGCGTCTGCTCGAGCTTTGAGTACACGTTCGCGTCGTCGAAGGTGCCCTGCACGTAGCGCACGTCCTCGAGCAGCCGCTTCAGAACCTCCTCGTCGGGCTTGCGCCGTGAGAACTGCCTGACCGCCTGTTCACACTCTTCGCGGTAGTGCTCATGCTCCTTCTCACGCCGTGCAACTCCCACCAGATGGAAGCGCTCGGGCAGCGCTCCGTCGTGCGCAAGGTTGTAAAGCGCCGGCAGCAGCTTGCGCCGCGCCAAGTCGCCCGTGGCGCCGAAGATGACAAGCGAGGTGGGAGCAACCGGCAGACGCTCCAAACCGGCCGTGAGCGGGTTCTCCGGCTCGGTCGTCGCTACGCCCGCCACGCTGGCTACCGGCGCTTACCGCTCTGCTTCGAGGTCGAGCCGCCGCTGTTACCCGAGGGCTTTGCCGGCGCCGCCTTCACCGCGTGTCCACCGAACTGGTTGCGCAACGCCGCCAATACGCGGTGGGAGAACTCGCCGGCGCCGCGTGAGGACAGGCGCTCATATAGCGACGCCGTGATCACCGGGGTCGGCACATCCTTCTCTGTCGCCTCCGCAATCGTCCAGCGTCCCTCGCCTGAGTCCTCGGTGTAACCCTCGATCGCCTGCAGCTCGTTGCCATCCGCTTCGAACGCCCGCGCCGCCAGTTCGCACAGCCACGAGCGCACCACCGATCCCTGGTTCCACAGGTGGGCGATCTTGGCGTTGTCGAGCTCATACTCGGACTTGTCGAACACGTCGAAGCCCTCTGCATAAGCCTGCATCAGGCCGTACTCCACGCCGTTGTGCACCATCTTCACGTAGTGCCCCGCTCCTGAGCCGCCGAAGCGCATCCAGCCGCGCTCGCCGATCGCAGCAACGCTGTCCTCACTGGTCTCGGGCGCCAGCACGTCGAGGATCGGCGCCAGGCGCTTCACGGCTGCGGGCGGGCCGCCCACCATCATGCAGTAGCCAACATCGATTCCCCATACGCCGCCAGACACGCCCACGTCTATGTAGTGAAGCCCCTGCTTTGCAAGCTCCCTGGAGCGGCGCTTGTCGTCCGTCCACTTGGAGTTGCCGCCGTCAACGATCGTGTCGCCCTTCTCCAGCAGCTTCGCCAGCTTCTGCACGGTCTGCTCGGTTGGATCACCAGCCGGCACCATGATCCAAACAATTCGCGGCGCCTCTAGCTTTTTGACGAGATCAGCCAGAGAGCTGGCTCCATGCGCCCCGTTCTTCACGGCGCCCGCCACCGCGCTCTTGTCGAAATCAAACGCCACAACCTGGTGCTCGGAGTCGCGGCGGATGCGATGCACCATGTTGCCGCCCATCTTGCCGAGCCCAACGAATCCGATCTCAGTCATCAGCGAATGATCCTAACCACCTTGCCAAGCGGCTGCAAAATTGCACCGACGGTATCGTTCCAACCACACAGCCCGTCGCGCCGCGAGCACGCCCAGCATCACCCAAAAAATCCACCTGTATCGCGCGCGAACCGGTCGTACCGCCCCCAACCTCAGGAGA
>JBAPMC010000411.1:0-3627 GCA_049278415.1 Solirubrobacteraceae bacterium | reverse complement strand
GCGCGGTTCAGGCCCCAGTAGGCGCCGGCGATCAGGAGCATCGGCACGAACGCCACGAGCAAGACCGCGGGCGCGTGCACGCCCACGCCGGTCACCGCCACGATGAAACCGAGTGTGGCGGCAAGCGAGTAAGCCGGCGCGGTTGAGGCAACGCCGATCACGAGGTTTGAGAGGTAGCCGATCGCGTCTTTCTTCAGACCCTTGTCAACCACCTCGCCCGTCGCTTTGAGGTGGGGTTCCCCGGAGGAGCTGATACTGGCCATGGCCGACACCCTCTCTGTCGCCGGTCCCCGGTGGGCGGACGCCCGCGACGGTCAAGTTGTGATCGTTACAAGCAGCTGGGATAAAGGCTAGGACGGCTTTGGCGTACGCACAAGGGGCGCAACCGCCAAGAAGTCGCAGAGCTTTTGTACATCTTGTACAACGGATAGACATCTCGTTGAACGAGCGGCGCATTGAGAGGTACACCAACGCGCGGTACCGTTGTCCTAGGTGTCTATGTCAAGTGATCCCCAAAACCTGATGTCGCCCACCATGATGGGCGACAGCTCGGCAACGGTTGCGGGGGCGGACGTGTCCGGCAGCGACCTACAGGCGTTCGCCAAGCGCCACCTGTGGATGCACTTCACGCGCATGGGCGCCTACGAGGACCACGACGTTCCGGTGATTGAGCGTGGTGAGGGCTGCTACGTGTACGACACGCACGGCAAGCGCTACCTCGATGGACTCTCGGCGCTCTACTGCGTGAACATCGGCCACGGCCGCGCCGAGCTGGGGGAGGCCGCCGCCGAGCAAGCCAAGCAGCTTGGCTTCTATACGAACTGGAGCTACGCCCACCCACCTTCGATTGAGCTGGCGGCGCGCATCGCCGAGCTTGCACCCGGCGACTTGAACCGCGTGTTCTTCGTGTCCGGCGGCTCGGAGGCGGTTGAGTCGGCGTGGAAGCTCGCCAAGGCCTACCACGCCGCCACCGGCGAGCCGCGCAAGCACAAGATCGTCTCGCGCAACCTCGCCTACCACGGCACCTCGATGGGCGCGCTCACCGTCACCGGACTGCCACCCCTGCGCGAGCCCTTCGAACCGCTCACGCCGGGCGGTATCCACGTGCCGAACACCAACTCCTACCGTTGGGCGGAAGATCGTGATCCGCTGTGGGCGGCGGACGCCATCGAGGAGGCGATCCTGTTTGAGGGGCCCGATACGGTCGCCGCGGTAATCCTCGAGCCGGTGCAAAACGGCGGCGGCTGTTTCGTGCCGCAGGACGGCTACTTCCAGCGCGTGCGCGAGATCTGCGACCGCCACAAAGTGCTGCTCATCTCTGATGAGGTGATCTGCGCCTGGGGCCGCCTCGGGCACTGGTTTGGCTGCCAGCGCTTTGACTACCAGCCGGACATCGTTACAACCGCCAAGGGAATGACCTCCGCTTATGCTCCGATGGGCGCGGTGATCACATCCGATCGCGTGGCTGAGCCGTTCCTGCACGGTCAGGCGATCTTCAATCACGGCTTCACCTTCGGCGGGCACCCGATGGCGTGCGCGGTGGCGATGGCGAACATCGAGCTGATGGAGCGCGAGCAGATCAACGAGCACGTGCGCTCGCGCGAGGGCGAGTTCAGGGCGATGCTCGACAGCCTGCGCGACCTGCCGATCGTGGGCGACGTGCGCGGCGCCGGCTTCTTTCACGCAATCGAGCTCGTCAAGGACAAGGACACCAAGCTGACTTTCGACATGGGCGAGTCCGAGGAGCTCTTGCGCGGCTTCCTCTCCAACGAGCTGTTCCGGCGCGGGCTGATCTGTCGCACCGACGATCGCGGCGACCCCGTGGTTCAGCTCTCCCCACCCCTGATCGCAGACCGCGAGCAGTTCGAGGAGATCGAGGCAATCCTGCGTCCCGTGCTCACCGAGGCGTGGGAGCGGATTGTGAAGCGCTGAGGCGAGCCGTGGTGAGCCCCCATGTTGACCGTTGAGAGCCTCGTCGCCGAGTTGGGCTTGACGCTTGCCACGGGCGAGGAAAACGCACAAACAAACGTGCGTTGGGTGCACAGCACCGAGCTGCTCGACCCAACGCCATGGCTGCGCGGAGGCGAGCTGCTGTTGACTACGGGCTTGCAGCTGATGGGCGCAAAGCCCCAACGCGAGTTCGTGGAGCGCCTCGCCGAGCGCGAGATCGCCGGGCTCGGCTTCGGCACCGGCTTCGTGCACCGCAAGGTGCCTGCAGCAATCCTCAACACGGCGCGCAAGCGCGGCTTCCCACTGTTCGAGGTGCCGTATGAGCTGCCGTTCATCGCAGTTACCGAGCGCGTGTTCGCACAGCTGCTCAACGAGCGCTACGAGCTTTTGCAGCGCAACATGGCAGGCGACGTGTTGGCGGAGGCGCTCACGGGCAGGCTCTACCCCGACGAGCTACAGGCACGGCTGCGGCCGTTTGGGATCGGCGAGAGCGCCGCTGTGCTCGCCTTCGGGCTGCGTGATCCCGGCGCTGCAGCATCGACGCTCGAAGCGATCCTCGAGCGCAGCGGGGCGCACAGTCTCGTTGCGCTGCGCAACGGATTGCTGTGCGCGGTAGTCGACAGCGACGGCAATGCAAGTCCCGCCGATCCCGGCGCGCCCGTAGTTAGGCACGAAGCATCCACCGCCATGAGCCCTCCGCCCAGCAGCAACGACCCGATCGAGTTGGCTGGACGCGTGCGCAGCGAGCTGCAAGCGCGCTTCGGCGATGTGCGCGCCTCCGCCTCGCGTTCCGCGCCCACGCACATGCTCAGGCGCAGCTTCCACGAGGCGCGCTGCGCGCTCGAGGCGGTGCGCTTGTCAAACGGCAGCGCGCCCGACGTCGCCTCCTACAAGGACCTCGGCGCTTTCCAGCTGTTGCTCTCGCTGCAGGACGACGAGGCGCTCGCCTCCTACTGCCAGAGCGTGCTCGGGCCGGTTGAAGGCGACGAGGGCGAGTACGGCGACGAGCTGTTGCGCTCACTGGACGTGTTCATCGAACAGAACGGCCACTGGGAGAAGGCGGCGCAAGCGCTCTACTGCCATCGCCACACACTGCGCTACCGCATCAAGCGCGTGGAACAACTCACCGGACGCGACTTCACCCACGCACGCGACCGCATCGAGTTCTGGCTCGCGCTGCGCGGAAGGGAGCTCGCCAGATGAGATGCAAGCTCACTCCCACGGCGCGGTGGCAGAGCCGCGCGAAAGCAATCACGTCCGCATCTTTTTGGGGATTGCTGTTCTATCTTCCGTCATCAGGAGGCGCTCCCAATGATTATCGGCGTACCAACTGAGATAAAGCCCGACGAGTATCGCGTAGCGATCACCCCCGCCGGCGTGCGTGAGCTGTGCTCGCGTGGAAACGAGGTTTGGGTGCAGGCGGGAGCAGGCATTGGCAGCGCCCTCTCCGACGAGCAGTTCCAAGCACAGGGCGCCACCATCGTGGACGGCGCCGAGGCTGTGTTCGAGCGGGCGGAGCTGATCCTGAAGGTGAAGGAGCCACAGGCCTCGGAGGTGAGGCTGCTCAAAAGGGAGCACACGCTGTTCACCTACCTGCACCTCGCCGCCGAGCCCAATCTCGCCGCGGGGCTGCGTCGCTCGGGCGCCACCTGCATCGCCTATGAGACCGTCGAGGAC
>JBAPMC010000410.1:0-6543 GCA_049278415.1 Solirubrobacteraceae bacterium | reverse complement strand
TCTTGTCTCGGTTGTGCTTGAAGCGTCGGTTCCAGTTCTTTGGCATCTCGGAGACTTCAGCTGTGAGCACGTCCAGAACCTTCTTGACCGTCTCTTCGTCAATCACCCGGCGCAGACCCGCGATGGCTGCGTTCTCTGTAGGGACCTTGACCGTCATGTCGTTGTGGAGGATCTTGATCGTCAGATACTCGCGCGTGGTGCCGAGCACCTCCATGTCCTCCTTGCTCAGGACCTTGCCTGCGCCGTGATGGGGATACACGACGTGGTCGCCGAGCTCGAACTCGATGCACTCGACCTCGCGGGTCGCCTCGAGCTCCTCGATGAACGATGTTGCGTCTTCGATTGTTGCGGGGATGGTGTCCTCCTTCGTCGCGCCGGCGGCTGGTGCCGGCCTTGTGTCAAATCAAGTCTGTAGGTAGCGATCCACGAGGTTGATCTCCTGCAGGCGCCGCAAACCCTCGCGAATGTCCTTGGCTCTGATCTCCCCTACTCCCTCGATCGCCTCGAGCTCCGCATCGGTTGCGGCAAGAAGCTCGTCCAGGCCTCCAAACTCGCCGACGATCTGTGTGACCACCAGCTTCGGCAGTCGCGGTATGCGTCCGAGGATGCGATGACCGCGCGGGGAAACTGGGTAGTCGAGCGTGTTGAGCTTGCGGTCGTAGCCGAGCAGCTCCGCGAGGCGACCGAAGTCGAGCAGGTCCTGATGGGGCAGGCGTCCGATCTGGTCGAGCGCGGAGGCAAAGGCCTCATCGGAGTCGGCCATGTAGTCCTGCACCAGCGCAGCCTTCTCGGCAGTGGTGCCGAGGATCGTCTCCTCCAGCTGCATCTCGATCAGGCGACCCTCGCTGCCGAGCTCCACTATGTAGCGCTCGATCTCCACCGCCATGCGGGTGACCAGCTCTGAGCGCTGCAAGACCGTGAGCACGTCGTGCAGCGTCACGCCCCCCTCGAACTCGAGCGCGGTGAGGCGGGTTGAGACCTGATCGAGGCGCTGGCGGTACTTGTCGAGCGTGGCAAGCGCCTGGTTTGCCTTGGAGAGGACCACGGTTATGTCTTCGAGGATGTACTTGACCCCGTCCACGTACAGCGAGACCACCTCGCGACGCTGGGAGATGGCGATCACGAGCGCGTCGGTTTGCTTGGAGACGCGCTCGGCGGTGCGGTGGCGGGTGCCCGTCTCGTGCGAGAGGATCGTCGGATCAGGCATCAGCTGCACGTTTGCCATCGCGATCTTTGTTGCGTTGGTGCTGAGGATGATCGCCCCGTCCATCTTCGCCACCTGGTAGAGGAAGGCGGGCGTGTAGTCGATGTCGAGCTTGATCCCACCCGAGAACAGGAAACTGAGCTCTTCGGGATCACCGATCACAATCAAACCGCCGGTGCGAGCATGCAGGATGCTCTCAATGCCCTCCCGCAGAGCGGTGCCGGGAGCAACCATCTCAAGTGCCCTGACCAGCCCGGGCTCGGGTCGCGCGTCCGTGTCGAAATCTTCGCCGGATCGTGAGGCCACAACTGGTCATTCTAGGGCATTTACCGTTTGTTTATCGGCTCCCTAGGCTACGCGGCGACTGAAGCTGGACGTGTTCCACTTGTTGGAAACACAATTGAGAGCGCTTGACGCAGGGTCGAAGCCTCGCACGCACCCTCACCGCTGCCGGCAGGCGCCAGCACGCCGCTGAGGCCGTGCCTGGCGGCCTCAGCCAGACGACGCTCGGGGTGACCCACCCAGCGCAGCTCGCCGGTGAGACCGAGCTCGCCAAAACAGCCACATGGAGACCCCCTGAGCGCAACCCCGCGGGCGGCGGAGGCAACTGCCAAGGCGATTGCCAGGTCCACCCCAGGCTCATCGACCCGCACACCGCCGACCACGTTCACGAACACGTCACAGCCACCGACGCCGACGCCCCCGTGGCGACCGAGGATCGCGAGCACGAGCGCCAGGCGGTTGCGATCGAGGCCCGACACCACGCGTCGCGGCTGCTCGAGCTCGGAGGTGGCTACAAGCGCCTGCACCTCTACAAGCAGCGGCCGCGAGCCCTCCATCGCCGCGAGCACCACGCTCCCGGGGGCACGAGTGGCCTCTGCCACGAAGCGCGCGGAGGCGTCGAGCACCTCCACGAGACCGCCTTGGCGCATCTCGAACAGACCCGCCTCGTTGGTGGAGCCGAAGCGGTTCTTCAGCGCCCGCAGCTCGCGGTAGGGACGCTCGCGCTCGCCCTCGAACTGCAGCACGCAGTCCACCAGGTGCTCGAGCACGCGCGGGCCTGCCAGCGCCCCGTCCTTGGTGACATGGCCGACGAGCACTACCGCCGTGGAGCGCGCCTTGGCGAGGTCCATGATGCGAGCCGCAACCTCGCGTACCTGCCCCACCGACCCGGGCGCGCCGGAGAGCTCACCGCAGCGCAGGGTCTGCACGGAGTCGATCACACACACGCTCGGGGCGTGTGAGGCGATGGCGTCGAGCACCGCATCGAGATCGGTCTCAGCTAGCACGGGCACCTCCAGAGCGCTCGGCGAGAGCCGCTCGGCGCGCAGCCTCACCTGCTCGGCGGACTCCTCACCGCTCACATACAGGGTCTTGTGCCCGGCACCGGCGATGTTGCCGAGCGCCATGTTGGTGAGCGTGGACTTGCCAATCCCCGGCGAGCCGCCGAGCAGCACGAGTGATCCGGGGACGAGCCCTCCCCCGAGCACCCGGTCGAGCTCGCCGATCCCAGTCTGCAGGCGGGCAAGCGGGGCAGCTGCCACCTGGGAGAGCGGCGTCAAAGGCGCCACGCGAGCGCCCGAGCGCGATGAGACCGACCGTATCCGGGAGACGCCCTTGCCCCCCGCGGAGGCTGCCGGGGTACGCTCCTCCACGAGCGTGTTCCAGGCATTGCATCCAGGGCACTGTCCATGCCACTGTGGAGAGGACAGCCCGCATTGCGAGCAGATGTAGACGGTTTGGGCCCGAGCCACCAGCGCAGGTTACGGATCGGTCCCGACGGCAATCCCAAAAAGTCAATACATGCAATCCCGACGCTCCCTCGCGAAGCGCCACTGGCCGCCGAACAACGTCGGAACGACCCCTAATCCAAGACCCCTCCGAGTAGGGGTCAGTCCCGGCCGACGATCTCGCTGCGGCGCTCATAGAGCACCACGTCACGCCAGCGCCCGTCAGGCATCTGGCCAGTCCGCTCGTGGGTGCCGAGGAGCCGGAAGCCGCAACTCTCGTGCAGCGCGATCGAAGCTCGATTCTCGGGAAAGATCCCGGCTTGCAGCGTCCAGAAGCCGGCCTTCTCGGACCTCTCGAGCAGAGCGCGGAGCAGCATCCGCCCAACTCCCATCCGGGTGCGCTGCGGGTCGACATAGATGCTGACCGCTCCCACCCCGCGATACACAGGACGAGCGGACACAAGGCTGAGAGCCGCCCAGCCGAGCACCGCTCCCGAGTCCTCGCGGGCAACGAGACAGGGGTCCTCCACGCGTGCGGGGCGCCATGTCTCCCAACTCGGGACTGTGTGCTCGAAGGTGGCGTTCCCGGCTGCGATGCCCTCGCCGTAGATGCGTGCCACCGCCGGCCAGTCCTCAGCCGTCATCTGCGAGACGCTCACGCGAGCGTGCTCGGCGCCGGCTGTGCGAGGCGGAGTGCTCAGCTTCAGTGGCCTACGACTCGGCCGGGTGCTCGCCGTCGTCGTCGTCGTCGCGATGCTCGTCCTCACCGACAGGAAGCAACTCGTCGGCCCCACCCTCGGCGGCGCCGACGCCCACCGGCGTCTTTGCCTTCTTGGGCTTGACGATGGTGAGGCGCACCTCGCCCTCCTCGCCCTCAGGGGCGGGGTTGACGACGACCGTGGCGCCGGGCGTGAGCTGCTCGCGCAGCACGAAGTCGGCGAGCGGATCCTCGATGTAGCGCTGGATCGCGCGACGCAGTGGCCGGGCGCCCATAGCGGGGTCCCAGCCCTTCTCCACGAGCAGGTCCTTGGCGGGATCAGTCAGCTCGAGCTGGAGCTCGCGTTCGGCCATCGACTCGCGGATGCGCACCAAGAGCAGCTCAACGATCTGGCGGATCTCCTCCTTCTGCAGCTTGTGGAAGACGATCACGTCATCGATGCGGTTGAGGAACTCGGGGCGGAACACCTTCTTGAGCTCGCCCATGATGCGGTTCTTCATGTCGTCGTAGGTGATGCCGGTCTCATCGTCGGACACGGCGAAGCCGAGCGGCGTGTTGCGCGCGATCTCCGCAGCCCCGATGTTCGAGGTCATGATCACGATGGCATGCCTGAAGTCCACTGTGCGGCCCTGGGCGTCGGTGAGCCGGCCGTCCTCGAGGATCTGCAGCAGGATGTTGAAGACGTCGGGGTGGGCCTTCTCGATCTCATCCAGCAAGAGCACGCTGTAGGGCTTGCGCCGCACAGCCTCTGTGAGCTGGCCGCCCTCGTCGTAGCCGATGTAGCCGGGGGGTGATCCCACCAGACGCGACACGGCGTGCTTCTCCATGTACTCGGACATGTCGATGCGGATCATCGCTTCGTCGTCGCCGAACAGGAACTCTGCGAGCGTGCGCGCCAGCTCGGTCTTGCCGACGCCGGAGGGGCCGAGGAAGATGAACGAGCCGGTTGGCCTTTTGGGGTCCTTCAAGCCAGCGCGGGAGCGCCTGATGGCCTTTGAGATCACCTCGACAGCCGGGTGCTGTCCGATGACGCGCTTGTGCAGTTCCTCCTCCATGCGCATCAGCTTCTGGGTCTCAGCCTCGGTGAGCTTGAACACGGGAATGCCGGTCCACATCGAGACGATGTCGGCGATCTCCTCCTCGCCGATGGAGGGTCGCTCCACAGACTCGCCGGACTCCCACTCTTCCTCGAGCTCGCGCTTCTTGCCGGCAAGCTTGCGCTCCTGATCGCGCAGAGCTGCAGCCTTCTCGAATTCCTGAGCCTCGATCGCCGCCTCCTTCTCGCGGCGAGTGGATTCGATCTCCTCTTCGAACTCGCGGTTGGCGGGCGGGGAGGTCATCGACTTGATGCGCATGCGCGAGGCTGCCTCATCGATCAGGTCGATCGCCTTGTCGGGCAGGAAGCGGTCTGAGATGTAGCGGGACGCCAGGTCGGCGGCGGCCTGCAGAGCCTCGTCGGTGATCTGCACCTTGTGGTGCTGCTCGTAGCGGTCGCGCAGGCCCTTGAGGATTTCCACGGACTGGTCGATCGTGGGCTCCTCCACGCGGATCTGCTGGAAGCGGCGCTCAAGCGCCGAGTCGCGCTCCAGGTACTTGCGGTACTCATCGAGCGTGGTTGCCCCGATCGTTTGCAGCTCGCCACGGGCAAGCGCAGGCTTGAGGATCGAGGCGGCGTCGATGGCGCCCTCGGCGGCGCCGGCGCCGACGAGGTTGTGGAGCTCGTCGATGAACAGGATGATGTCGCCGCGCTGGGTGATCTCCTTCATCACCTTCTTCAGGCGCTCCTCGAACTCGCCACGGTACTTCGAGCCGGCGACCAGCGCCGCCAGGTCGAGCGTGTATATCTGCTTGTTCTTGAGCAGCTCGGGCACGTCGGAGTTGGTGATGCGCTGTGCCAGGCCCTCCACCACCGCAGTCTTGCCGACGCCGGGCTCGCCGATCAACACCGGGTTGTTCTTCGTGCGCCGCGAGAGGATCTGCATGATGCGCTCGATCTCCGTCTCGCGCCCCACCACGGGGTCGAGCTTGCCGTCGGCGGCGAGCTTGGTCAAATTGCGCCCGAACTGGTCGAGCAGCTTGGAGGACTTCTTGCCCTCTCCGGGACCTGATCCTGAGCCGGAGGCTGCGCCCGCGCCCTGACGACGGCCACCGGGGCCTGAGAGCATGCGGATGACCTCGTTGCGGATCTTCTCGGAGTCGGCGTCGAAGTCGAGCAGGATGCGGGCGGCGACACCCTCGTTCTCGCGTACGAGCCCCAGCAGGATGTGCTCGGTGCCGATGTAGTTGTGGCCAAGGCTCAGAGCCTCGCGCAGGGCGAGCTCCAGCACCTTCTTCGCGCGTGGGGTGAAGGGGATCTGCCCAGAGGTGACCTCCTCGCCGGAGCCAACGATGCGCACCACCTGTGCACGCACCCGCTCGACGGTGATGTCGAGGCTCTCCAGCACGCGCGCGGCAAGACCCTCCTCCTCGCGCAGCAGCCCAAGCAGGATGTGCTCTGTGCCGATGTAGTTGTGCTTGAGCGTGCGCGCCTCCTCCTGCGCAAGAACGACCACTTGCCGGGCCCGTTCTGTGAATCGCTCGAACATGGGGTGCTTCCTTCCTGTGAGGGCGGAGCCTCTCCGCGGGTGCCGCAAGCCTCGCGCTTGCGGTCCTATCGGCGCCTTTCAGGCAGTCTACCAACCGGGTATGCGGCCCCCGACCGCCCCTAGGCGTCTGTGCTCTTCACAACGACAGACCGCCAGCTGAGCTTTAGTTGCGCATCGCTGGAAACAGCACGACCTCGCGAATGGAGGAGCGTCCGGTGAGCAGCATCACGAGCCGGTCGATTCCCACTCCCACGCCCCCCGTTGGCGGCATGCCCTGCTCGAGCGCCTCGAGGAACAGCTCATCGT
>JBAPMC010000409.1:0-18460 GCA_049278415.1 Solirubrobacteraceae bacterium | reverse complement strand
GCGCGTAAGCGTCCCGTTCAGCGATTGCTCCTCGCCGCCAACATAGGCGACCACGAACACGTACAGCACCATCACCGCGCCCGCATACACAACCACCTGTGCCGCCGCCACGAATTCCGCGCGCAACAGCAGGAACAGCACCGCCAGCGACAGCAGGTGGCCGACGAGCGACAGCACGCTGTAGAACGGGTTGCTGAACGTAACCACGCCTATAGCTCCCGCGATCACTCCGATCGCGGCGAGGAAGAACAGGATGCCTGACACCTCTAGCCCTCCCCAACGTTGGCCGCGAGAGCCGCAGCTGACGCCCCGGTGGTTGCGGGGAATTTTTTTGGGATAGCTGTTCGTTCGAGCCGATCCTCCAGGCGCAGCGCACGTTCCATTACTCGCCCTCCCGGCGCAGCGGGGTGCGCTCGAGCGGCTCGGCGAGCAGCATCTCCTTCGTGAAGATCAGATCGGAGCGGGTGTAATCGGACATCTCGTAGTCGTGGCCCATCGTGATCGCGTCGAACGGGCACGCCACCTCGCAGTAGCCGCAGAAGATGCAGCGCGACAGGTTGATCTCATACACCGCTGCATAGCGCTCGCCTGCCGACACGCGGTTCTCGGGCGTGTTCTCAGCTGCCACCACACGGATGCAATCGGCGGGGCATGCGGCGGCGCACAGCGAGCAGCCCACGCACTTCTCAAGGCCTGCGTTATCTGCCCCCACCCCATCTGAGGTCCCCTTCTCAGAGGGGGTGTCCTCAAATCTGTGCAGCTTGTGGCGGCCGCGGAAACGCGGGTACACAGGTGTCTTCTGCTCCGGGTATTGGACGGTAACGGGGTGCTCCATCATTCGCCCAAACGTGGTCTTCAGGCCGCGCAGGGTCTCGCCGAAAGCACGGTAGGTGCCGCGCGCGGCGCCCGGCGGTGGAGTCCGCATCACCTCGATCACGTCATCGCCTGGATTCCAAGTCATGGCCAACTCCTGGGCGAGACCCAAGCGAGAGTGGAGGCTTCCCTCCAAATGAAGACCGCCTGTGAAAGCAGGCGCAAGGGTGGGTGTGGCGTGAGTGTCACTGGTGCGTCACCACCACGAGCACAGCCGTCACGAGCGCGTTGAGCGTTGCGAGCGGCAAGAGGATCTTCCAGCCGAAGTTCATCAGCTGGTCGTAGCGCAGGCGTGGCAGGGTGGCCCGCACCCAGATGAACAGGAAGGTGATGAGCCCCATCTTGAAGAGCACAACAAACGGGTCCACCCAGCCGGGAGGGTGGATGCCGAACGGCAGCAGCCAACCCCCCAGGAACACGGTTGTGACGATGCCCGAGACGACGAGCACGTTGAGATACTCGGCGAAGTAGTAGGAGGCGAAGCGCCCGCCACCGTACTCGGTGTTGTAGCCGCCAACGAGCTCTGCGTCGGCCTCCACCAAGTCAAACGGGGCGCGGTTGGTCTCGGCGAAGCCCGCCACGAGGAACACAAGGAAGCCGAAGAACTGCGGCACCACGTACCACATGCCTTGCTGCGCTTCCACGATGCCCGTCAGCGAGAGCGTGCCGGCGGTGAAGATCACGCCCACCAGGGCAAGCCCTTGGGATACCTCATAGGAGATCAACTGGGCTGCCCCGCGCATCGCGCCGAGGAAGGAGTACTTCGAGCCCGAGGACCAGCCGCCGAGCATGATCCCGTAGAAGGCCACCGCCCCAAATGCGAACAAGTACAGCGGCCCTATCGACACGTCGACGCCATACAGCCCCACGGGCGTGCCGAAGATGTCCTGCACGTTGCCGAACGGGATGATCGCGAAGGCAGCAACAGCCGTGACGATCGAGATGATGGGAGCCAGCGCGAACAGGAAGCCGATCGAGGTGCTGGGACGGAACTGCTCCTTGGTGAGCAGCTTCACGATGTCCGCCATCGGCTGCAGCGCGCCGTAGGGGCCAACGCGGTTAGGGCCGTAGCGTGCCTGGAAGCGCCCGAGCAGCTTGCGCTCGGCCAACAGCACAACGGGCACCAGCTGGAGTCCCACCGCGAAGATCACAATCCCCTTGATGATCTGTATCCACCATGGTTCGTAGTAGCCGACAACTGCGAGTGTGCTCATCGCTGCGATGCCTCCATGTGCTTGGCAAGGGTCATGACGCCACCGCAACTTCGCGCTCTTGCGGGCGCACGCCCTTGCCGCCGATCCGCTCGAGCGTCAGCCCCTCGTATTGGGGCACGGCGTTGAGGAGCTGCTGCGAGGCGACCTGAGCGCTGAGCACGTCAAGGTCGAGGCCTACGCGCTGGGCGAGCTCGGCGATCACCTGCCACTCTGCGCGGCTTTTCCCGGGATGGCGCACAGCCGGGCGCAAGCGTTGAATACGTCCGTCGGGATGCACGATCGTTCCCTCCTTCTCGGGGTAGGCGCCGGCTGGGAACACAACATCCGCGTGCTCACGAA
Organism: Solirubrobacteraceae bacterium; assembly: GCA_049278415.1. GTDB lineage: Bacteria > Actinomycetota > Thermoleophilia > Solirubrobacterales > Solirubrobacteraceae > Palsa-744. The sequence continues at coordinate 16,034 of JBAPMC010000409.1, read as the reverse complement.
TCGCATCAGTGAGAAAGACGGCATGGCTGATAACGGTGGTCGCCCCCTCGAGCGCCTGCTCCCACAGGGCGCTGTCTGTCTCGGTCGCCCCATTGTGGGGGCCTGCCTGCCCCCCTCCGTGGGAGGCGCCACCGAGGGGGTCGGCGCCAAGCAGATACAGGCAGCTCAGCTCGCCCTTGCTCAACGCCTCAGCAATCCCACGTGCGTCGAGGCCGTCCTCATCGACTGCGCTCAAGCCCGGGCCGGCGTTCGGCAGCGCTCCCGCCTCGCGTAGCCCGCGCCCGTTGGCTTGCGCCGGAATTTCGAGTAGCCCTGCGCCGTCGGTCTCTGCCAGCGAGAGCGTTGTTGAGAGCTCGAGCAGCGCTTGTATTGCGCGCGTGCCCTCGGCGCCCTCGGCGAGACGCTCGCCCCACAGCACCACGATCTCCTCGCCCGCCTCTTTCAGCCTCGCTGCAAGCTCTTGCGCCGACTCAGCTCTCAGAAGCTCGGCGGCGCTCGCACGGATGAGCTTCATGCCGTGGCGGCGCATCCCCTTGCGCAGGCGCAGGTCGAGGATCGCCGCATCTTCAATCAGGTCTGTCTCGAGCACAAGCACTGCATGCGCGAACTCGAGGTCTGAGACCTTCGCCTGTAGCGCCGGCTTGGCGAGCGCCTGGTGCAGCTCGAGCGCCAGCGTGCCCGCAACGCGTGAGTCGATGTTGGGCGAGCCGAGCCCCTCGCGCAGCAGACGTGAGAGCAACAAGGCCTCCTCGTTGGTCGCTCCGCCGCCAACGATCGCTCCTGTGGCCTTGCCTGCCCGCCGCAGGCGGGTGGCCGCCTCCTCGAGCGCCCGCTCCCAAGCGACGGGACGCAGCTCGCCGCCGTCGCGAATCATCGGCTCAGTGACTCGCTCTTCGCCGAGTTTCGGGTAGGCGAAGCGGCCCCTATCGCACAGCCAACCGTCATCCACCTCGGGGTGATCGCGCGCCAGCACCCTCAGCACGCGCTCGTCGCGAACCGTCAGCGCTACATTGCACTGCGCCGCGCACAACGTGCACACAGAACCCGCGTCCTCGACGTCCCATGGCCTTGCGCGGAAGCGGTAGTTGCGCGAGGTCAGCGCGCCCACGGGGCACAGCTCCACGATGTTGCCGCTGAAGGGCGCCACATACGGGTTGCCGTCGAACGTGGACACATAGGAGTGCGCCCCGCGCTCGAGCAATACGAGCTGGTAGTCCTCTGAGACCTCCTGGGAGAAGCGCACGCAGCGGTAGCAGAGGATGCAGCGCTCCCTGTCGATTGCAATCGTTGGCGAGAGCTCGAGCGGCTTGACGAAGTGGCGCTTGGGCTCCACGAAGCGCGACTTTCCCGAGCCCCAGCCAAAGGTGATGTCCTGCAGCGGGCACTCACCGCCCTTGTCGCACACGGGGCAGTCGAGCGGATGGTTTATCAGCAGGAACTCCACCACCGCTTGCTGGGCTGTCTTCACGCGCTCGGACTGGGTGTGCACCACCATCCCGTCCTTCACGGGGGTCGAGCAGCCGGTCTGAAGCTTGGGAATGCCCTCGATTTCCACGAGGCACATGCGACACGCCCCGACCGGGTTGCCTAGCTTGGGCTCGTAGCAGAAGACTGGGATCTCAACGTCGCCTAGCTTTGCGGCGTCTACGAGCATTGCGTTCTCAGGCGCCTGGACTTCGCGGCCGTCGATGGTGAAGGTGATGGCACGGGCTTGGGGTCTAGGCATGGATTACCTCGAGCCTGCGACTCTCGATGTGCGCTTCGAACTCATCGCGGAACTTGGCGATCAATGAGCCAATTGGCATGGCCATTGCGTCACCGAGGACGCATAGGCAGTTGCCGATGATGTGCTCTTGGACGCTTGCCATGATCTCGATGTCCATGGGGGTGGCGGTGCCTTCGTCGATGCGCTCAAGCATCTTCACGGTCCAGTTGGTGCCCTCGCGGCAAGGGGTGCACTTGCCGCAGGACTCATGCCGGTAGAACTTCGCCACCTTCAGCGCCACGTCGAGGATCGGTGTGGAGTCGTCCACGACGATGATTGCGCCCGAGCCGAGCATCGAGCCGGCCTTGGCCATCGAGTCGAAGTCATAGGGCAGGTCGAGATCCTCCTTCTTCAGCACCGGTGAGGAGGAGCCCCCGGGGAACCAGCACTTGATCTCGCGTCCCTCCGGCGGCCCACCGGCAAGGCCGTAGATGATCTCGCGAGAGGGAGTTCCCAGCTCGATCTCGTAGTTGCCGGGCCGCTTCACATGCCCTGAGACCGAAACGAGCTTTGTGCCTTTGGAGGTTTCGGTGCCGAGCTTCGCGTAGCCCTCGCCGCTCATCTTGATGATCGCGGGCACCGTTGCGAGCGTCTCGACGTTGTTGATCAGCGTCGGGCCCTGGTAGAGGCCCTGGTTGGCAGGGAAGGGCGGCTTCAGGCGTGGGTTGCCGCGCTTGCCTTCCAGCGAGTCGAGCAGCCCGGTCTCCTCGCCGCAGATATAGGCGCCGGCGCCACGGTGCACCACCAGCGACAGGGAATGTCCTGATCCGAGGATGTCCTCGCCAACGTAGCCGGCCTCACGGGCTTCCGCCAGCGCCGCGTCGAGTATGTTGGCCTGGTGTACATACTCGCCTCTTATGTAGATGAACGAACAGTTGGCCCCCGCGGCGTAGGAGGCGATCACGATCCCCTCGATCAGCATGTGCGGGGACTTCTGCATCAGTTCGCGGTCCTTGAAGGTGCCGGGCTCTGACTCGTCCGCGTTGCACACGAGGTACTTGTCGATCGAGCCCTTCGGCAGGAACGACACCTTCTTGCCCATCGCAAAGCCCGCCCCTCCGCGTCCGCGCAAGCCGGAGGCTTCGAGCTGGGTGAGCACCTGCTCGGGTGTGCTTGAAAGCGCCTTGCGCAGCGACTCGTAGCCGCCCCGCTTGGAATAGACATCGAGCGTCGCGAGACCGGGCTCGTCGATGTCCCGGAACAACAGAGCTTCGGTCACGAGCCCTCACCTCCGATCGACTCGGCCGAGTGTGCGCTGGCAGGTGGCGAGACGCCGCCGCCGGAGGCGTCCGTCCTTGAGCCCAGCTCGATCGCGTGTGCCGGGAACTCGCGTGAGTTGGCGTGCGGGTCGGCGACCAGCCGCGTCGAGAGTTGCTTGTCGGGCAGTACCGCTCGCCCGGCGCGGGTGTCATCGAGCAGCCGTGGCACGTCATCGAGCGTGAGTGGGCCGACGAAGACGCCATCCACCGAGGCCATCGGCGCGATGTCGCAGGCGCCGAGGCACTCGAACGAGCGCACGTTGAACTGCGGATCATCTCCCGCAGCCTCGCAGACGGCCGCATGCAGGGCGTCGGCGCCGCGCAGCGAGCAGGAGATGTTGGTGCACACATAGATCGAGTGACGCCCAACCGGCTCGGTCTCGAGCATGTCGTAGAACGTCGCCACCGCCGCGAGATAGGCGGGGGTGACGCCCATCACCGACGCTGTTTGCTCGATCGCCTCGGGCGAGCACCAGCCATGGACGCGCTGTGCCGCCTCCAATGCGGGCAACGCGGCCGAGCGGCTGTCCGGGTAGAGCGCCATGTGCGCCTCAATATCCGCGCGCAGCTCAGCCGGCGCCTCGACCTGCGCGCTCGGCTCGGCTTGCACTTCGACCGGCTGGTTAGCGTTCATCTGTCGATGCCTCCGAGGATCGGGTCGAGCATCGCCAGCGTTGCAATCATGTCGGCGATATAGGAGCCCTCCGCCATGTGCGACAGCGCCTGCAAGTTCACGAAGGAGGGGTCGCGCATGTGGACGCGCGCAGGCTTTGAGGAGCCGTCGGAGCGTACGAAGCAGCCGAGCTCGCCGCGTGGGCTCTCGATCGGGAAGTACACCTCGCCCGGCGGCACCCTGAAGCCCTCGGTGACGAGCTTGAAGTGGTGGATCAGCGCCTCCATAGAGGTGGCCAGCTCGTGGCGCGGGGGCAGCGCGATCTTGCGGTCGGTTGTGATGTGCGGTCCCTCGGGCAGCCCGTCGAGCGCCTGGTCGATGATCTTCACCGACTCATAGATTTCCGCTACGCGCACGGCAAAGCGGTCGTAGTTGTCACCGACAGTGCCCACCGGGATCTTGAAGTCGAAATCCTCATAGGAGCTGTATGGATCGGCCTTGCGCAGGTCCCACGGGTTGCCGGCCGCGCGCAGCAGCGGGCCGGTGACGCCCAGCTGAAGCAGTGTGTCCGCGTCGAGCGCGCAGGTGCCGCGCAGGCGCTGCAAGATGATCTGGTTGGAGTTCAGGATCGCCCCGTACTGGTCGGTCCGGCCGGGCATGATCTTCGTGAAGGCGCGCACCTTCTCCACGAAGTTCATGGGGATGTCCTCCATCACGCCCCCCACCTGGAAGTAGCGCGTATGCATGCGCGCGCCGGAGGACATCTCGAACAGGTCGAGGATCTGTTCGCGCTCACGCAGGCAGTACAGGAAGATCGAAACGGCGCCGAGGTCAAGGGCGCTTGTGCCGAGCCAAATCAGGTGGGAGGCGATGCGGTTCAGCTCCAGGTGGATCACGCGCAGGTATTGGGCGCGCTTGGGGACCTCCACCTCGGCCAGCTCCTCCACGGCGCCACAAAAAGCCATTGCGTTGAAGTAGTAGGAGAGGTAGTCCATCCGCTCCACCACCGGGATCACCTTCCAGTAGGCCTTGTCCTCGGCGGTCTTCTCGATCCCGGTGTGCACATATCCGATGACCGGCTTGATCGAGCGCACCACCTCGCCCTGCAGCGTCACGAGCAGGCGCAGCACGCCGTGCGTTGCGGGGTGATGCGGGCCGAAGTTAAGCGTCAGCAGCTCGTCGTGGGGCGCCTCGTCCATCTGTCCCCCCACCGCCGAGAGCGTGACGCTCTCCTCCTGGCGACGATAGTCGGACATCTCCCTATCGTCGACGGTCATCGCCGCGACCCATCAGGCGCCGAGCCGGTCACCGCGTGGCTCCGTGAGAGTCGCCTTCGTTGTGAGTGAAGATCACAGGTTCGCCGCCCACCGGGAAGTCGCGCCGCTGTGGGTGACCCTCGTAGTCCTCGGGCATCAGGATGCGTCGCAGGTCGGGGTGGCCGCGGAACACAACACCGAACATGTCGTAGATCTCACGCTCCTGATGGTCGGCTGTAGGCCAGCCAGGGCCGTCGGGCCCCTTGGGCGTGACCGAGTCGACCTCCGGCGCGTCTGTTGGCACGCGCAGCTTGACGGTGACGCGGTCGACCTTGCTCATGTCGAGCAGCTCGTAGTGCACTCCGAGGCGTGGCTCTTGCGGGTAGTAGTCAACGCCGTGCACGCTCATCATGGATGTGTAGCCGCACTCGCGCAAATGGGCGAGCACGGGACGGATGCCGCCTGGCTTCACTTCGAGCGTTGCGTGATCGCGGAAGTACAGCGTCTGGAGGATCACATCCTCGCCAACGTTCTCCTGTGCGCGCAACTCCTTGGCCAGCAGCTCGAGCCCCGTGGCGTCAGGCACTGGGGAGGATCTCCTCGGTGCCCTCTGCGCCATAGCGCTCACGCCAGCCCGCGTCTGGGTCGTCCTGGACCATCTTGCGCAGCTTGAGGATGCCGTGCATCAGGCTCTCAGGCCGCGGAGGGCAGCCCGGCACGTGTACGTCGATCGGCATGAACTTATCGGCAGGCGTAAGGGCGTAGTTGTTGAACACGCCCATCGAGCTGCAGCATGCGCCCATCGAGATCGCCCACTTCGGCTCAAGCATCTGGTCGTACAGCCGGCGGATGATGGGGGCCATCTTGATCGACACCCTGCCGGCCAGGATGATCAGGTCGGCCTGGCGCGGCGAGGCCCGAAACGCTTCGAAGCCGAACCGTCCGATATCCATACGTGGGCCGGCGGTCTGGAACTGCTCCATCGCACAGCAGGCCAGGCCGAAGGCCAGCGGAAAGAACGAGTTCGAGCGGCCCCAGGCGACTGCCTTCTCGAGCGTGGTGGTGAGCACGCGTTCGTGGACGTAGCGTTCGAGCTCGAGCTCCCCGCTTGCCTGTCCCCCGCCATGGGGGGCGCCCCCTTGGGCGCCGTCCATGCTCGCGGGGGCTGTCGGGCCGAGCAGCTCCCCGCCGCGCAACAGCTCCTTGGAATCGTGCGTGTTGACGCGCAGCCCGCTTGCATCGACGCCGCCGCCCCCTTGGCCCTGACTGGGAGCGCGCACACCGGCGGGATGAGGCTCGCGCTTTATCTCCACTCGAGCGCTCCCCTGCGCCACACGTACACGAAGGCCACCACCAGCAGCACGATGAAAGTCACCGTCTCAGCCAGCGCAAAGCCGCCGTAGGCCTTCAGCTGCACCGCGATCGGGTAGAGGAACACCACCTCGATGTCAAACAGGATGAACAGCATCGCGATCAGGTAGAAGCTGATCCCGAAGCGCATCCCGCGCTTGACCTCGGACGGCAGGCCGCACTCATAGGGATCCTGCTTGTGCTCGACGCGCCTGCGCGGGCCAATCATCGTGTTGAGCACTGCGAACAGCCCACCCACGGCGCCGCCGAGGAGGAGAATGACGATCGCGGGGAGATAGCTGCGTAGCACGGGGGGCTGTTATATCACCGCTTGTGGCAGAGTGTTACATAGTGACGATTGGCTCGAAATGCCCTGTTCTTCGAGGGCGAGACGGGATTCGGCCAGGGCGCTCGGCGTGAGCGATGCGGTCGTGTGGGGGGCGCTTGTGCTGGCCGTGCTCAACGCCGTCCCCGGATTGCTTGGAGGATGGCGCTGGTATCGGTTGGAAGGTAGTCGAGGCTTCTGGGTGCTGCTGCGCATCGCGCAGGTTGGCGCTCTCCTATATGCGCTTGAGATCGGTGTGCTTGCGGCCGCCGGGCACAGCTCGACCGATGAGCTTTTCTACCTCTATGCCCTGCTACCGCTTGCCATCAGCTTTGTCGCCGAGCAGCTGCGCGTAGCCTCCGCCCAGACGATCCTCGATCAGCGCGATATCGCAAGCGCTCAGGCGGTTGGCGAGCTGCCCGAGAGCGAGCAGCTCCAGGTTGTCGCCCTGATCGTGCGTCGCGAGATGGGCGTGATGGCGCTGTCGGCGCTCGTAGTCGTCTTTCTCGCTCTACGTGCCGCCGGAACCGCTCACGGGTTCTGACCGATATATTCCGGCGCGCATGAGGCTGCCCATGAAGATGCTCGCTGCCGCAACCACGCTGCTTGGCGCCGCTGGCCTTGCCGCCTGTGGCTCGCAGGGCATCTCCGTGCCGAAGTCGAGCCCCTATTACCGTGGCGCGGTGCTGTTTCGCGATCACTGCTCGGGTTGCCACACGCTGTCGGTCGTCGGCGCTCAGGGCTCGGCTACGTCCATCAAGGACCGCGTGAAGACGAACGGGCCGAACTTCAACATCCGCAAGGAGAACATGGAACAGGTTCTCTACGCAATCCGCAACGGCGGCTTCTCGGGGGCGATCATGCCCGAGAACCTCGTCGTAGGCGACGACGCCCAGGACATCGCCAAATTCCTGGCAGCCTACTCCGGACGGCAGGCCCAGAACGTGCCTTCCGTCAACATCACCCTGTCCACCAAATAGCGCGCTCGTTGGCGGAGGCGACGTGCTCGACCTCAAGCTGATCCGAGACGAGCCCGAGCGGGTGCGAGCCGCACTCGGACGTCGTGCCTCTGAGCTTGACGCTGCGATCGATGACATCCGGTCGCTGGACCAGCAGTGGCGAGTCGCAACAACTAACGCCGAGGCTCTGCGGGCGGCCCAGAAGGAAGCCTCTGAGCAGGTCGCCGCCGGCAAGCGCTCCGGCGCCGATGTGAGCGGGTGGCTCGAGCGGACGAAGGAGATGAGCGCCGAGGTCAAGTCGCTCAACGACCAGGCGTCGAGCGCGCGGGAGAAGTTGCAGGGTGAGCTCGCGCGCCTTCCCAACCTGCCCGACCCGACAGCCGCTCCCGGGCCAGAGGACGAAGTGATCAAGGTCGTCGGTGAGCCGCAAGTGGGTGTACCTGTGGAGCCGGACGGTGTCGAGCGCCTGGAGGGCGGTCGGGTTGCTGGGGTACGCGACCATCTCGAACTGGCCGGCACGATGATCGACATGGACCACGCCGCCAAGCTCTCAGGCGCGCGCTTTGCCTACTTGAAGGGCGATCTGGTGATGGTTGAGCTCGCGCTCGTGCGCTTTGCTCTGGAGAAGCTTCGCGGCCACGGCTTCGAGCCGGTCATCCCGCCGGTGCTTGTGCGCGAGCGTGCGCTTTACGGAACCGGCTTCCTGCCCGACACCGAGCAGCAGATCTACCGTCTCTCAGACGACGAGCTGTATCTCGTCGGAACCTCCGAGGTGGCGCTCGCCTCGCTCCACGACGAGGAGATCCTTCCCGCTGAGCGCTTGCCGCTGCGCTATGCCGGCTTCTCGCCGTGCTTTCGCCGCGAGGCCGGAGCGGCCGGCAAGGACACCCGCGGCATCTTCCGCGTGCACCAGTTCGACAAGGTGGAGATGTTCAGCTTCGTCGAGCCTGAGCAGTCGGCCGACGAGCACGAGCGCATCCTTGCGATCGAGGAGGAGATCCTCACCGACCTCGAGTTGCCCTATCGGGTGCTCAACATCGCCGTGAGCGATTTGGGCAACTCAGCCGCCAAGAAGTACGACTGCGAGGCGTGGCTGCCGAGTCACGGCCGCTACCGCGAGCTCACGTCGTGCTCCAACACGACCGACTATCAGGCACGACGCTTGAACATTCGCGTGCGCCGCGATAAGCGTGTGCAAACGCTCCACACGCTCAACGGGACCGCCGTGGCCGTCGGGCGCACGATTATCGCGTTGCTGGAGAACGGTCAGCGCGAGGATGGCAGCGTGGCTCTGCCGGCTGCGCTTTGCGCCTACGGCGCCCCCGCGGTGCTCGGCGCCTGAGACGCCGCCAGGCCTCGCGAGGACCGGCACGTCGCGCAGGCCGAGTCGGCCTGTATCTACTGCGCGCTGCCGAGCAGCTGCATGTGGTCTGCCTCCGCCGGGCCGGGGAAGGGCCGCGTCAGGCCGAAGTGCTCGAGTGTGGCCTCAGGCACACCCTCGACGCCCGGTGTATCGGAGGCTTCGCCGCGCGTATGCGGGTCGTTGGCAAAGCCGCCCACCTCAACCGAATGCTGTGGGCTGCGGTAGCCGGAGATGCCGATCAGGTGCAGATGAAGCGCCTTGCCGAGCGTATTGAGCCGCTGAGCGAGGGTTGGCTCGACGCCGACGCTGTAGTTGGTGCCGGGCGCCTGGAAGAAGCCATAGTCGCCTGAGGCGCCGCCCGTTTCGACAGGGAAGCCGGTCGAGAATGACTGGTTCTGGGAGGCGAGCTCGCTGACCTGGATCGAGGAGAGCTCTTTTTCGAGCGAGTTGCGGTGCGAGCGCAGTCCACCGAGCTCGGAGCTCTTCTGGTCGCGTGCGTGGATGTACTCGAGCTGATGGTTGACAAGCGCGAGGTGCAGACGTGCCACCTCATCGCGCTGCACGAGCACCGCAGTCGTCTCGTGTTGATGGGAGGCGGTGAGCACGGCGAGGCGCTTTGTTTCGCTGGCGACAGCGGCGCGCGCGTTGGTCACCTGGGTCGTTGCGTTGGCGTTCTGCTGGCCGATCGCCTTGAGGTCATCTACGCGCTCGATCAGATCGCCGAAGCCATGGGCGTCGAGGATCACGGTGACGATGCTCGGCGGCGGTGACTCGTAGGCCGCTATGACCTGGGCCACGAGCACCTTTCTGTCGCGGACGAGCTGCACCTGAAGCGAGACGAGATGCGAGCGTGCCGACTTCAGCTGTGCCCTCAGTTTCTCGAGCAGTTCGCGCTCGATGGCAAGGCTCGATTCAAGCGCGGACAGGCGTCCCTGCAAGTTGTCGATGCTTCCCTGAAAGCCGTCGATCCTGTGAGAGTCGGCATGGATCGCGGCGCCGAGTGCGCCCTCCTTCGCAGTTGAGGAGGAGATCCCACTTTCAAGCGCACCCTGGGACTGGCCGGCGAGCGCTGGAGCGGCCGCCGCGCCAGCGAGCAGCGCGAGCAGCGCGATGGCGTAGCGCAGGCGGAATGGGGGAAGGTGGAAGTTGCGCATATCGATTGCAAGGAGAAGCGCCCTCGCAAGCCGTCGGCTTGCTGAAGGGCGGTTGGTGCTTTGCGCAAGCTAGCCACGTAGAGCCTCGACCACAAGCGTGAGGGGCCGCCTGCAAACGGACTTGCACGGAGCAAAGCCCTTGTTGAAGCGCGCCCAGCCGGCACATTTGGCCTTCTACCGCTCCGCTGGCGAGAGCTGGCGGCTCACTGGACAGTAGGCAGATGCTCGCCATGGGTAATATCAAGCTCACGCGGAGCATCTGGGAGTCTCCCCGAGTGCATTTGGGGAGTCTGGCCGATCGACGCGGCCAAACGTGGAGGAGATTCAACGATCCAGGATACTGGGGGCGATGGCCGAAGAGGTGGCCATTCGCGGCGCGTCATCGGTAACCGTGGCGCGCGTGATTGCGCGCGCCGGTGTATCGCGACGACTCTTCTATGAGCTGTTCTCCGACATCGAGGACTGCTTCCTGGCGACCTTCGACTGGGCGGTGGAGCAGGCGCGGACCGCTGCGGTGGAGGCCTACACAGCTGAGAAGGGCTGGCGCGAGGGAATCCGAGCGGCCCTGGCAGCCTTATTGCGCTTCTTCGACGGGCAACCGCTGCTCGCGCAGTTGTGCGTGGTGCACGCAGCGGGCGGCGGGCCGCGCGTGCTCGAGCGTCGCTCGCGAGTCATGGCCGAGCTGTGCGAGGTAGTCGACCGTGGACGTTCAGAGGCCTCTGGAAACCGCGTGCCTGGCCCGGTGGTCGCGGAGGGAGTCGTAGGTGCGGTTCTTGCTGTGCTCTACACACGCCTGCTCGCGCGCGGTGCGGGCTCTGGCGGCTACGGCGAGCCTGGCCAAGAGGATTCGCCGCTGATTGAGATGCATGGGGAGCTGATGAGCCTGGTTGTGCTGCCCTATCTGGGGGCAGGCGTCGCCGCCAGAGAGTTGCGCAAGCCCGCTCCCGCGCCTGCGCCTGGATCGCAGGCAATACCCCTCGACTCACCGCCATCGGGGCGCTCGACGTTGGTCGAACCCGGCGCTCGCCTGACGTATCGCACGGTGCGCGTGCTCAGGACGATCGCCGAGCTCCCGGCTGGCAGCAACCGAGAAGTAGCCGAGCGCGCGGGCATTGTCGACCAGGGTCAGATCTCAAAGATCCTCACCCGCCTCGAGCTTCAGGGTCTCGTCGTGAACCGCGGCGCCGCCAACCCGGCGCGTGGGACGCCCAACGCGTGGTGGCTCACCGAGCGCGGCGAAGCGCTCGAGCAGGAACTACGCGAAGGGCCCTCGGGCGAGCGGGATACAAAGCGCCAGCCGGGGAAAGGCTCCGGCTCGCGGCGCTCCTCCGAGTAGCGGCGTTCAGGGGACGTGGACCCCGATCGATCGTGAGGCTCCGCAGAATGGCGCGAGGCTAGGCCCTCAGGGGACGTCGGTCAGGATCGATCGTGAGGCTCCGCCGGATGGTGCGAGCGTCAGTCCGTTCAGGGGACGTGGATCAAGATGGATCGTGAGGCTCCGCCGGATGGTGCGAGCGTCAGGCGATAGGTGCCGGGCGCCAGCACGCGTGAGCCGTGCAATCGGCGGCGATTGAGGCCCTTGACCGCTGCGAATGCGAGCGAGGCGGGAAGCGCGCGCCACGATACGTGTCTGCCCGAGTGGCCTCGTATGGCGAGCCTGACGCGCACAGATACCGCTCTACTCGACGTGAACGAGAACGCCAGCCGAGCGACGGTAAGCCGGCTGCGGCGCAGCGAGGCGCGCGCGGTGGCGGTGAGCGCCAAGGCGGAGATCCGAGCGGCTCCCAGGGCGGGGCCGCTCAAAGTCAAACCAGGCTCTACCGGCAGTTTGCTTTCTTCAGCTGCGTTTGCTCCTTCAGGGGAGCCGCTCGCGGACTGGCTTTCTTCGTCTTCGCCGCCAAGCGCTTCGCTGGGCTGGAAGGCGCCGATCCCGTTCGGCGTGCCTACTCCTGTTGGGCCGTCGTAGCCGCTGGTGGCGTTGCATATCCACGACCCGGCTCCACAGTCGAGCGGTGAGACGAGCGAACCGCTGCAGGCGGAGTAGTCGTCGTCGCACTCCCCATTGCCGCCGCTGCTCACGTCATGCAGCAAAGGTGAGCCGAGGTGTGAGTAGAGCGTCTGGGAGGGATAGGCCACTCCGTGGGCGCCACCGGCGAGCGCGACCATTGCGGCGATGATCGGCGACGCCACGCTTGTGCCACCAACCGGCACCCAGTGGGGCACCGAGTTGACCTTCTTGCCTTCTTCTTCCTGGGGATAGGTGGTGGAGTCATAGATGTTCACACCGGTCGACGGGTCCGCGTCGGCCGAGATGTCGGCGTTGGCACGGCGCTCTCCACAGCCGACCTGTGCCCAGTCGCCGACCTGTCGCTGCCATGTGGACGCAAGCAGCGAGGTGCTGCAGCCCGAGCCACCCGCCCCTTCTGAGTTCCAGCTGGACTCGCTTTCCCACGCACCGTCGGGCGCGAGGCTCAGGTGGGTGCCGCCGACGCTGATTACGTGGGGTGAGGAGGCGGGATAGTCGGCGCCCTCGAAGTAGGGCGAGCTGGGTTCGCTGCTTGTGGCGTACTGATCCCAGTTCAGATAGCCGTCGTCCCCGGCGGCTGCAGTGATGGCTGTGCCTGGATGGTTGAAAGCGCTGATGTCGATGCCATTTTCCTGGCCGCCCCAGGAGTTTGAGACCTCGGTGGCGTGCAACGCAACAGCCGTTTCCTCGGCTGTCTCGAGTTCAGAGCCGATTTCGATGTCCGGGCCTGCCGCCTCCACGAGCAGGATGTGGCAGTTCTGGCACACCGCATGGGCTACCTCGACGTCTGTCGCGGTCTCGAGCGCCCATCCCTCGGCTTCTTCAGCCTTGACTCGCTTGCGCTGTGTGCCTGCGGCGAATCCTTCGAGTTCCGCCTTGGATCTCGGGAAGGGCAGGCTCGATGACGCTTCGCTCCCGTTTTCGCCCACCTTTTTGAAGCAGCCATTGGCTGTCGTGCAGGGTGGTAGGCCGAATTCGGTTGAGTAGACGTTGAGGTCGGCTTCGATGCTCAGATCGTTATATGCGTCCACGAGCGCGATCGTCTGTGGTTCAGAGGCTGGCGCTTGTGGCGGTTCGTCGGGGAAGTACGCGCTACGCAGATCATCAGGCGTCAAACAGCTTGACGGATAGTTCACAGCGCATTCCGAGGCTTTCGCCAGACTGGTCTGCGGATTGCCCTTGGTGGCGAGTGAATGAACCCGAGCCTGGGCCGCGGCGGTAGTCGGCTCCAGGCTGAGCGCCAAGCAACTGGCTGCTCCGGGAGCGGGCGCCGAGCACGCTGGACGCACGGCATAGTCGGATCGTGGCAGCGCCGCCAGCTTCGCCGCCACCGCGGTTTGTGCGCCGAGAGCGAGGAGTATGAAAGCCAAGGCAGGGGCCAGCCCCGTGCGGATGATGGTGATTCTGTGCTCCATCCTCATCACCGTCACCGAGTTAAATAGCCACCTGGCTGATGTTTGGTTATTTGGTATCTGCCTCAGTATTGGGCACTTCACGAACCCCTGCGCTACGACTGTCCAAAGGGCACGAACGAGATGACCGAAAGCCAGATCCCGATCGAAAGCATAAACCAAGCAGCGAAGCAATTTGCGGTCGCGCCGAGCGAGCACCCGGCGATCCTCCCTAGGTTCCAGGTGATGAGGATCGAAGCGCTATAGACAGAGGCTCAGGCGAAGAGTCGTGATCCCACCCAGTCTGATGTCCCGCGTGCGCCGGGCGGTGCAAAGAAGTAGCCGCCACCCACAGGGGTGATGTAGTCGACCATCGGCTCCTCTGCCAGCCGTTCCTGGATCATTGCGAACTGTCGCTTCACGTCCTGGTTGAAGGCCACGAATAGGAGACCCTGGTCGAGGTCACCGGCTGGGTCCATCCCGCGGTCGTAGTTGTAGCCACGGCGCAGAATGCGCTGGTCGGCGGTGGTTTGCGTGCGTGGGTTGGCCAGACGGATGTGGGCGTTCAGGGGTATGCGCTTGCCCTTTGGGTCGAGCTCGTAGCGTGGGTCCTCGAACTCGTCGTCTCCGCCGAGTGGCGCGCCGCTGACACGGTCGCGTCCGATCATGTTCTGCTGCTCGAACATGCCAACGCGATCCCAGAACTCGACGTGCATGCGGATGGTGCGCACCACCTGGTAGGCGCCACCCACCGCCCATGCCGGCTCATTCGATCCCCGCTGCACCCAAAGCAGCGAGTTCATCAGGCGTGCGTCGCCTGTGTCCGGATTGGCGGTGCCGTCACGGAAGGCGAACAGGTTGCGCGGGCTGTTGCGTGGAGTGGGCCCCCGCCGGGCGCTCTGGAATCCGTCGATGCTCCAGCGTGGCGTGAGACGCCCGGCCACTGTGCGCATCAGCTCACGCACCGCGTGAACAACCGTGTCGCGGTGCGCGGCGCACACCTGCACCAGCACGTCGCCATGGGTGCGCTGTGGGTCGAGCTCGTCGTTGGGGAAGTTCGGCATGTGCTGTAGCTGCGTCGGCTTGCGCGCGCCCAGGCCGTAGCGACCGTCGAAGATGGAGGCGCCGAAAGCGATCGTCACGGTCAGCGCGTCGGGCGCATCGAGCGGGCCGAGGATTCCAGAGTCGGGTGGGGGGTCGTCGATCTCCTGGGCCCCCACTGTTTCGCCCTGCGTCAGTCCTCTCGCGCGGGCGGAGAGCGTCTGCAGCGCCTCGGCGAGCAACTGCCGGTTGGGGGCGATCGAATCGAGCGCGATGAGTGTCGCCTGCGCCTGTGGCTTGGAGAGGATTCCAGCCTGGTGAGGGCCGTCGAACGGCGCCCTTGTGAGCAGTTCAGACTGCAACGTCGCTCGCGACTCGCTTGCAATGCTTGAGGCGGAGGAGCCGGCGCGAAGCTCCGCCTCTCCAAGCGCTCCCGCAAGCGCGCCAACTCCGCCGGCGCCGACCACGGCAAGCGAGCGCTTCATGAACTGGCGGCGATCGAGGGGGCTCATCGCACGCTTGCAGCCGCAACTGCGCTCGGCAGCGTGGGGGTCGGGGTGGGCGCCTGCGTCTCGAGTGTGCCGGGCAGCTGCTCGAGCGCTCCCAGTGCTCCGGCGAGTGTCCCGTCGAGTTGCTCGCGCTCGCGCATGGTGAGCTTGACGAGCGTCGGCCAGTTGCGATGGCTGTGCCGGATGTGCGCGATTGCAGCGCTCAAGAGCAGCAGCTCGCTGCGTACTACCGCTTCGGTGTCGTCGCGTCCCTGGAGCAGCGGCTCGAGCGTATGGAACACCTCGCGAGTGGCAGCCAGCCCAGCCGCTGTTCCCAGCACTCCCTCGCCACTCCATGGCACATCTACGCCGCTCAGCAGGTCACGCTGGGCGTCCTCGAGAATCTCGTGCGCACGCGTTGCATATTCAAGCGGGGAGATTTGCACGCTCGGCAAGGTCTTGTGGAGGTGCGCGAGGTCGCGAGAGAGCCTTGCCGTGAGCGACACCAGCGATCGGGGGCGAGCACCGGTCCACAGTCCCATCTCGATTCGGTGAAACCCTGTGAAGCTGGGGTCCTTGCTCCCGCCGGGCAGGCCTCCCGGCATCCCGTCGATCGCCTGGTTGAGCGTCCCAAACAGACCGTAGACAGCGCCCAGGTGCAGGTAGGCGCTCCAGGTGGCCAGCCAGGCCGACTCGGCGCTCCTGCTCTGGTCGGCTGCAAGCGCTCCTTGTAGCGTCTGCGCGTCGTGCTCGGCGATGGTGGTCCAGCGCTCCGCATACAGCTTGTAAGCAGCGACTGGCTTTGCGAATGCTCGAGCTGGCAGTGGGGATAGATCTGAGACCATTTCGCCGCGAGTATTCACACCTTGGTCCTCCAGGTCTGCGATCTGCGTGCCATAGACGCCGGCGGGGACAGTTGATCCGAATACCTTCGTCACGCGCACGCCGAGTGGGTTGGGGCTATCGGTGCGAGAAGCCACAGCGACCACGCCGAAGCGGCTCGATCGATGTGCGGCTCGGCTGGGGCTCAAGGCTGCGCCAGCG
>JBAPMC010000408.1:0-17268 GCA_049278415.1 Solirubrobacteraceae bacterium | reverse complement strand
CGGCAACGCGGTACTCGGCATGGCGCTCGGCCTGTTCGTGAGCGCGTTCGCGCGAACCGAGTTTCAAGCGGTGCAGTTCATGCCCGCGATCATCTTTCCCCAACTGCTGCTGTGCGGGCTGTTCGTCGATCGGCACGAGATGGCCAGCGTGCTCTACTGGCTGTCCTGCGCGCTGCCGCTCACCTACGCCTATGACGCTCTTGCGCGCGTCACCCGCTCGGGCGCACTGGGCAACCGAATGACAGTCGATGTTTGCGTCATTGTCGGTGCAACGCTGATCGCGCTCGCGCTCGGGGCTCTTACCCTTCGGCGACGGACCCCGTGAGCGGCTGCCCGGAGAGCTCAGCGGCCATTGGCACTGTGATGACAGGTACGGGCGAAGTCTTCAGCAGCGCGGTCGTGACAGTCCCAAGCGCCTCGTGGAGTCGGGAGTGGTGCTTGGCGCCGATCACGATCGCGCGAGCGTCGTGGCTGCGCGCAGCGTCGATCAGCGCGGTCACGGGGTCATCGTCTGAAACCAGGGTTTCGAGGTGGATGTCGAGCAGTGCCTCGTCGCCGTCGAGTATCAGCTCGTCCAGTATCGCGCGCCCCAGATCATGGCGCTCGCCCTGGGTGCTGAGCGGTGTTGGCGGAATGTGCTGTCCTCGGCTGGCGTGGACGATCACGAGCTTCCCACCCGAGAGCAACTGGTTTGCGGCCCAGCTCAAGGCGTGGCGCGCGCCCTCGCTGCGGTCATAGCCAAGGACCATGCAGGGTCCTCCGGGTTCGCGGGCGGGGCGATCTGCCTTCTCGCTTGATCCTGCACGGGTCATGTTGTGGTCTTTTCGTGGTCGTGTGCGTGCAGATAGGGCGCCAGATACTTCGCGGCGATCTTGCTCGGCGGCGACCAGGTGGCCGTGTCGGTGATCTCCGAGCTGAATCCGTGCCCGCCGGTGATGCGCGCCGTGAGATACAAGGGCTTATCGCCCGTCAGCAGCATCCCGTGGATCACCGGGTGAAACGGCTCGGCTGTTACGGGAGCGCCCGCGAGCGATGCGATCGACTGCGCGACCGCGTCGGCCTGCTGGGAGCCCACGCCACCGTGCTTGACGGGGAACTCGGTGGCATCCCCGGCCGCGTAGACGTGCTCCACGTCAAGCACATGCCCGTGCTGGTCCACTCGCAGAAAGCCGTGTTCGCTCAGCGGGATGCCGCGCACCGAGGGGCCATATAGCTCGGGCAGCGCGATCACGCGGTCCACGTGCAGGTGCCGGTCGCCGGGGTTGATTACAACCTCCCCGGTGTGGGGAACTTCGGCGTAGCCGGAGGTGATGGTCTTGATGTTCGCGCTCGCGAGTGCCGCGGCGACGGCGCTGCTCGCGTTGGCGCCGAAGATCGCAAGCGGACTGTCCTCGGGGGTGACGATGCTCACCTGCAGATCGACGTTCATGTCATATGCGCGCCCGGCGGTCATCAGCGCGAGCTCATACAGCGGTAGCGGCCACGCCATCCGACCCGGGGAGACGAACGCGATGCTCTTCAGGTAGCCACCCTCGATGTCCTGGATGATCCCGTGGAGGATCTCATCCATGCGTCGGTCGTCGATCGTGACCGCGTGCTGGTAGCGAGGGCTGGCCTTGGCTCCGAGTGCCAGCACGAGCGCGTCATACTCGATCTCTGCGCCGGACTCGGTGTGGGCGATCCGCTGCTTGGGGTCAACCCAGGCGAGCTTGTCGGCGATCAGCTCGGCGCCTGCATCGTGGACGATGGGTGCGAGCGGGTAGCGCTCGGCGGCGCCGTAGGCGAACGGTTCACGGACGCTCATCGGACGGTAGAAGAAGTCCTCGTTGGGAGCGATCACGCTCACGTCGGTCAGCTCGGGGGCGAGCTCGTGCAGGGCAAGACAAGTCTCAAGCCCGGCGACGCTACCGCCGGCGATGAGGACCCGCAACTTCTCTGGAGGTGTGGTTTCGCTGTTCATGGTCGGGAGCTTACGTTTGCGTTGTTGGCTTGCCAGTCGAGGAAATCCGTGGTCGGAAAGGGAAAACTACGGAGCCGTGACTGAGCTTGAGGGTCGCGGACCCCACCGTCCTATGCCGACGCGTAGCAGTCGTGGTGGTAGCACTCCTCGAGCTGGCAGTCGCGCTGCCGCGCGAGGTCCCTTGAGGTTTTATGCGCCTCGCCGTCGATGACCACGATCAACGGCTCATAGGCGCCGATCACCTCGCCGCAGCGAACGCAGCGCAACTTCTCGTCTGTCGGGTTCCCCTGCATTGATGGCGCGCTTTTCTTCTATAAGGACTCAGGGATGGGTGCGGACTGGGCTGGTACGGTCGCTTCAGTTTTGGATCGGCACTATCGCCGAGCCTATGCCGCCGAGAGTCCGGCCGGTCAGGGATATCCCACACTCTGGTGGGGCGGATTACGAGTAGCCTTCACCAAAGGAAGATGAGCGCAAATTCCGAGGAGTCGTGGATTCGTCGCCTGCTGGACGTGGGCCGGGCCCTGACAAGAGAGCTGGACCAGCGGGCTGTGCTGGACCGTGTGCTGGAGACCGCACGGGAGATCACGGGCGCGCGCTACGCCGCCTTGGGGATCTTGAACGACGACCACACAGGGCTCCAGCAGTTCCTCGCCCTGGGCATCGACGACGCCACCCGCCGCGCGACCGGAGACCTCCCACGCGGACGCGGCGTCCTCGGCACCTTGATCGAACAGCCCCAGCCATTGCGCCTCTCAGACGTGGGCCAGCACCCCTCAAGCTACGGATTCCCTGCCGGGCACCCACCGATGAGCAGTTTCCTCGGCGTGCCGATCAAGATTCGCGGACAGGCTTGGGGCAACCTGTACCTGACCGAGAAGCAAGGCGGCGAGTTCACCGAGGCAGACGAGGAGGCTTCCGTGATCCTCGCCGATTGGGCCGCGATCGCGATCGACAATGCCCGCCTGTATGAGACCAGCGAGCGCCGCCGCCACGAGCTCGAGAAGGCGTTCCGCGGGCTTGAGGCGACCCGTGATGTGGCGGTCGCGATCGGCGGGGAGATCGCGCTCGAGCACGTGCTGGAGCTGATCGTCAAGCGCGGACGTGCGCTCGTCGGCGCAAGGAGCCTGGTGATCATGCTACGCGACGGGCAGGAGTTGGTCGTGCAGGCGAGCGCTGGCCATGTCAAGGGGATGCGCGGTGTGCGCCTGCCGATCGCCGGCTCGACGTCCGGGCAGGTTTTGGAGCACGGTCGGCCTGAGCGGATCACCGACGTCGCCGCGCGGCTGCGGATCGCTCCCAGCGAGTTCGGTGTCGCCGACGCGCAGACCGCGCTGCTCGTGCCGATGGCCTATCGCGGGGAGGCGCTGGGTGTGCTGGCGGCGTTCGATCGCGGCAATGACGGGAGCGTGTTCGGAGAGGATGACGAGCAGATGATGCGCACGTTCGCCGCGAGCGCAGCGACCGCCGTCGCACTGGCACAGAGCGTGCAGGCCGACCGGCTGAGCAGCTCGCTCGCCGCCGCGGACGCCGAGCGCAGGCGTTGGGCGCGGGAGCTTCACGACGAGACGCTGCAGGGTCTAGGCGGCCTGCGGCTATTGCTCTCAGCTGCTCGGCGAGGCAACGATCTAGGACGGGCCCAGACCGCGATGGACGAAGCGATCGAGCACATCGAACGAGAGGCCGAGAACCTGCGCTCGATCATCACCGAGCTGCGTCCCGCCGCACTGGACGAGCTCGGTCTGCGGGCCGCGATTGAAGCGCTCCTGGACCGCCATCAGATACAGAGCGGACTGCAGATCGACGGTGAGCTTGAACTGTCCGGCAAGGAGAACCCTCTCGATCAGGATCTCGAAACCACTGTCTACCGGCTGGTCCAGGAGGCGCTCACCAACGTCGCCAAGCACGCTCACGCCGAGCTGGTGAGCGTGAAGGTGAGCGAGGCCGACGGGCAGCTGCTGATCGAGGTCAAGGACGACGGTCGCGGCTTTGACACTGAGTCTGCCAGCGAAGGTTTCGGGCTGGCAGGGATGCGCGAGCGGGCGAGCTTGGCTGAGGGCAAGCTGAGCATCGACTCCGGCGAGCAAGGAACACTGGTAACGGTCTGTCTGCCCGTGCGTCACCGCGACCCGGCAAGCGGCGGGCTGCCCGTCTCAGACTCTGAGCAGCTCGCGTCGTAGCGCGTAGCGCACCAGCTCGGCGCGGGTTGCGAGGCCGAGCTTGGTGAAGACATGTGCCCGGTGGGTCTCCACTGTGCGCGGGGAGATCACCAGCCTGCGGGCGACTTCGACGCTCGTGTAGCCAAGCGCGATCAAGCGCAGAACCTCAACCTCGCGTGCGGTCAGCTCATCGGCGGTAAGCGATCGCAGCAGAGCATCCAACCGTGGGGCCAGGCGAGGGCTGACGTACTGCTCGCCACGCGCAGCGGCGCATACTGCCTGTGCGAGCTCGTCGTCTGCGAGTTCCTTCAAGACGAAGCCGAGCGCCCCGGCGGCCAGAGCCCGCTGCACGAGCACGGGGTTTTCGTCCATCGTGACCATCACGATCTCGGTCGCGCGCGCCTGGTTTCGCAGTTCCCCGACCACCTCGATGCTGGACCCGCCCGACAGGTTCAGGTCGAGCACGAGCACATCCGGCTCACCCTCGTAGACATTGCGTACCGCTGAGGCCAAGTCCTCGGCTTCGGAGATCACCTGCAAGTCCTTCGCCCCATCAAGTAGCGCACGCAGACCGTGACGCATCAGCGCATGGTCCTCCGCCAGAGAAACCCGCACCGGCAAGGCTGCCGGAAGAGCCGAAGCCGATTCCGTGGTGGGGCTCGGCGCCACGTGCAGATGTGCAGCCATAGTCCTCAAGCTAGGCGTCAGCTTGTCTTTCAACTACCGGGTAAACCGCCCCCGCTCGGGCGGACAAAGCACGGACAGCGAGCATCCTTGTGTCCACTGCGATAGCGAGCTCGGCCACCTGCGCGTCGAGGTCTTGTTCGGTGTCCAGCACGAGCGCGCTCGCCGCGGGGATCTCGCTCAGTGCCTCGAAACGGGCAAACTGCTCGGCGACGATCTGAGGCGTGGCGTCTGAGATGCGCCCCGGGCTTTGCATCCGAGCGCTCGCACGCTCAAGCGCCGTCTGCAGCGTCACCTTGCAGCGAACGACCAGGAAGGTAGCTCCGCTCCTGTGCAGGCTCTCAAATAGCTGGGCACGCTCGCTCTTGGTGTGACAGGTCGCGTCTACGATCACCGCGCCCTTGCGATCCAGACGCGAAAGGGAGCTACGAGTCAGCAGCTCGTATGTGGTCTTGGTGAAGTCCCCGGTGTAGTGCTCGGGCCGGGCGCGTTCAGTCGCCTCCAAGCCGGCGTGGCGCTTGCGAACAGCGTCAGAGGAGACAACCGGGAAACCCGAGCGGCGCGAGAGCTCGGCGGCGAGCGTCGACTTGCCGCTCGCAGCAGTCCCGCACACCGCGATTGCGACTGGGCTGCGTGCCCGCCAGCAGAGTCGTTCGGCGAGCTTCCACAGCCGCCCGGCCCGCGCCTCTTCTCGCCAGCGAGCCCGACCCGCTCCTGACGCGGCTGCGATCAATGCCACCTTGGCACGCACGAGAGCCCAATAGGCGCCATAGAAGTCGCGCAGCTGATTGCTGCCTGGACTGCCGCCAGCCCGTCGGTAAGCGCGCACAAGGTTCTGCGCGGCACCATGCCTGCGGTGTGCCTCGAGGTCCATCGTCAGGAACGCCAGATCACAGGCGACGTCCAGTTGGCGCAGTGTCGGATCGAACTCGATCCGGTCTACGACTCGGACTGGAGGACCGAGCAGCACGTGCTCACAACGCAGGTCTCCATGCCCGTCGCGCACGCATCCCTGCTCCCCGCGCAGCTCAATCTCGCGAGCGTGAGCGCTCACGAACGCCTCGCCGAAGCCGCGCATAACCTCCATCCGCCACTCGGGAGGGGTGTCCAAGCGTTCGATCTCCTCGATGTTCGCCATCCATGTCTTGAGTAGCTGGGCTGGACCCCCGACGGCGAGCGCCGGCGCGTGATTGTGAAAGTCAGCCAGGCGCCGGGCGACCTGGCATATCTGAGTGCGAGTGAGCGACCGCGCCCGGATCGCGCCCTGCAGCGTGTGGGCCTCATCGAAGCGGCGCATCACGACGGCATACTCGACAGCCCCAGGCGTACCCTCTGAGGCAAAGCGAAACCCACCACCGCTCGCGCGAACGATTGCGCTTACCCCGAGATAGATGTCGGGGGCCAGTTCCCGGTTGATGCGCACCTCCTCAAGGCAAGCGGCGTGCCTCGCGGCGAGCGTGCTGTAGTCAAGGAACGTAAGTCGCACGGGCTTCTTGATCTTGTAGGCACGATCACCGGCGAGGAAGACCAGAGAGGCATGTGTCTCGTGTACCCGCACTGTCGGATGCCCCCGGTACATCGCCGGAGCCGCGAGCGCTCTTGCAACAGATGACTCGACGCTGGAGTCGACAGGGCGGCTCTTGACCGAGCGACTCGTGCTCATCTGCCGATCCTGGCGATCTGCGCTGGCAGCCGCCGATGCCTGGAGACCATCTCGGAGGCTTCCTGGCGAGCCTTGTTCAGTCGGCGATGGCGCTCATCGAGACACGCTCGCCGTCATCCGGCTCGCCCTCGCCCGGCTCTGAGCCGCGCGCGACCACCAGCACCGGACAGTGGGCCTCGCGCATCACTGGCGCCGAGACGCTCCCCAGCAGGACATGGCGCAACGGCCCATACGCTCGCGAGCCGAGCACCAGGAGATCAAGCGTGCTGGACTGCGCGACCAGCACATCGGAGGGCTCGCCCTTAATGGCCTGTGCGTGAACGGGCGTCCCAGGGTTCAGCTCGGCTACCGCACGCTCAAGGTTAGTCTTCTTCGCCGCATACTCCTCGGCGTCGAGCTGTGACACAGGGACCGCCATTCCCGCATAGCTTCTGATGACCGTGCTCAGCCACGAGGCGGTGAACACGGTCAACTCGCCAGCAAAGGCCCCTGCGAGCTCGTGGCCCAAGTGCACTGCCGCCTTGCCCTCGGTGGAGTCGGTGAAGCCCACGCCGATATGTCGCAGCTCGCCGGCGTCGCGTTCGCTGTAGCCGGCGGGCGCGACGAGCACCGCGCAAGGCGCACCATGCACCATGCGCTCCATGAGACTGATCTGCAGGTGGGCGGCGATCCCCTCGCGCGCCGAGCCGATGACAATGAGCTCAGCATCTTCATAGCTCGCCATGCTGTGCAAGGCGTGGATCGGCCACGATGAGCCACTCCAGTGATAGGTCGCCCGCGCCAACGCTTGACTATGGGGCACGACCGCCCGCACTTCCTCGCGGACACGCTCCTCGGCTGCATCGGCGGGCACTGAGGACAGCAGTGGACTGTAGGGGTACACGACCGTGATCTCGCTTGCCAGCGCGGCCGCGAGTCTCGCGGTGAGCGCGAGCGCGTCCCGTCCAGCCTCATCACCTGCGTATCCGACAAGGATTCGCTTGAACATGAACGTGAGGATAGGCGCCTGCTCTGGAGCGTCGCATCAGCAATGCGCCGCGTCACGATGCGGAGGAACACGGATCATCAGGTTCCTCTCGCTCATCGAGAAAGCTCTCAGACTGGCACACCATGAGACGAACCGAAGCGGTGCACGCCAAAGTGCCCGGCAAGTCGACGCAGATGCGCCCGATGAGCACGGCCATCCCGTCGGCACCTACGGAGAAAACCCGGATGCCGCGAGCCTGAGATCCTCAGATCCTTCTCCTGTGCAACAGACCCAGCCACGCCCGAGCACACCTGACGCCACCACTGGCGAGAGCCCCGGCGCATCGGCGATCCATACCGAAGGGCTCAGCAAGCGCTACGGGGATACCGTTGCGCTCGATGCGCTCGACCTGACCGTCAGGCAGGGCGAGGTCTACGGGTATCTCGGCCCAAACGGGTCGGGCAAGACCACCACGATCCGGCTGCTGCTGGGGCTGCACCGTCCGAGCAGCGGGCGCGCGGAGCTGTTCGGCCTCGACGCCTGGGACGATCCCGTGAGGGCGCACCGGCGTGTCGCCTACGTCGCCGGAGAGCCCTTCCTGTGGCCAGCATTGACGAGCACCGAGACGTTCGAGTTCCTCGCGCGGCTGCACGGCGACACCGACGTCGCCTATCGCGAAGCGCTCATCGAGCGCTTCCACCTGGAGCCCAACAAGAAGATCCGGGCGCTGTCGAAGGGCAACCGCCAGAAGGTGCAGCTGATCGCGGCGCTCGCCACGCGCGCTGATCTGCTGTTGCTCGACGAGCCGACAAGCGGCCTTGACCCCCTGATGGAGGTCGCCTTCCGCGACTGCGTGCATGAGGCCAAGCAGCGCGGGCAGACAGTCTTTCTCTCCTCGCACATCCTCAGCGAGGTCGAGGCTCTCTGCGACAGGGTCGGCATCCTCAGAGACGGCAAGCTCGTCGACGAGGGAACGCTCACAGAGCTGCGCCACCTCGCCGCGCAGACGGTGGAGGTCACGTTCGTCGGTCATGCGCCGGAGCTACCGGCACTGGCAGGCGTGCAGGTGCAGAGCGCGGGAGCGAACGCGCTGCGCTTCGAGGTCTCCGGCAGCGTGGGCCCCTTGATCGCGGCGCTCGCCGAGGTGGGCGGGGATTCCATCAAGACGCTCAGCAGCCGCGAGCCCTCGCTCGAGGAGATATTCCTGCACCACTACGACGGCTCTGAAGACCGTGTCCGCGAGTAGCGGAGCCCTCGCGGCGCCAAGCGCGCCCGTATCCAGCATCAAGTTTGGGTCGATGCGGGCGCTGGTGCGGCGAGCTTTCCGCGACGCTCGCACCCGCACGATCTCCTTCGCGTACCTGTTCGGGATCTACGCCTACATCCAGCCGGTCGGCTACCGCCACGCCTACCCGACCCTCGCTGACCGGCTCGCCTTCGCTCACAGTTTCGCCAGCAACGATGCGCTGCGCCTGTTCTACGGCTACCCGTACAGTCCGCTGACGGTCAGCGGCTACACCGCCTGGCGCGTCGGGGGGACGTTGGCGATCCTCGCCGCCGTCTTCGGGTTGCTGGCCGCGGTGCGGGCGCTCAGGACCGAGGAGGATACCGGCCGCATGGAGCTCGTCCTCGCCGGGTCCGTCGGACGCGGGGTGAGCTTTCTCTCGGCGATGGTCGCGATCGCAGCGGGCACCGTGATCCTGTGGATCGCTGCGTTCGTCGGCTTTCTCGCGGGCGGCCTGCCCACCGGCGGATCTGCCTATCTTGCGCTGGCAACGGTGTCTGTCGTGCCGGTGTTCGTCGGCGTAGGTGCTCTCACCAGCCAGCTCGCACCGACGCGCCGTATCGCGCTCGAGCTCGGCAGCGCGATCGTCGGGCTGTCACTGCTACTACGGGTGATCGCCGACACTTCTGCGGGTGCGACGTGGCTGCGCTGGGCCACGCCTCTTGGATGGGCCGAGGAGATGCGTCCATTCACCGGCTCTGAGCCACTGGTTCTGTTGCTCTCGATAGTGGCGAGCGTGCTGCTCCTGGTCTGTGCGGCACGGATCGCCGCCGGCCGTGACATTGGCACCGGCCTGCTCGGCGCTCGCGAGGACGCCAACCCGCGTTTGCGCCTGCTCTCCTCACCGACCGCGCAGGCGCTGCGCTCAGAGCGCTCAAGCCTGATCGTGTGGAGCGCCAGCATCGCCGTGTTCGCGTTTATCCTCGGCATGGTCTCCACGAGCATCTCCTCCGCAGGGATCTCAGGCAGCGTGCAGCGCGAGATAGCAAGGTTCCACGTCGGCTCGATCGAGACGCCCAGCGGATACCTCGCCTTCGTGTTCATCTTCTTCATCCTCGCCGTCAGTCTGTTCGCGTGTGCACAGATCGGCGCCGCCAGGCACGAGGAAGCCGAAGAGCAGCTCGAGACGCTGCTCTCCCAGCCGGTAAGTCGCCGCAGATGGCTCAGCGGCCGACTCCTGTTGGCAACGTGCGGCGCGGCCTTTATCTCCCTGGTGGCCGGGCTAATCACATGGGCAGGCGCCGCCTCCCAAGGACTCAGCATCTCCCTGCCACGGATGCTAGAGGCCGGCGCGAACTGCCTGCCCGTCGCGCTCTTCTTCCTCGGGATCGCAGCGCTCGCGTATGCGATCGTGCCGCGAGCAAGCTCCGGTGTCGCATACGGGCTCGTCACCGTGACATTCCTGTGGCAGCTAACGGGCTCGGTGCTCGGCGCTCCGCAATGGCTCGTCGAACTGACACCGTTCGCGCACGTCGGGCTCGTGCCCGCACAATCCTTTCGTCTGACCGCCGCCCTGGTCATGCTCGGGATCGGACTGGGCAGCTCGCTCGCAGCGATCTGGGTCTTCCAACGGCGCGACCTGACGGGACAGTGAGGAGATGATCTGGTGCTGCAGAAGGTAGCCGTCGGTCGATGGTCACTGGATGCTTATGAGGGCATCGCGCCCGAAGCGATCCTGCAGGAGCTGCGCGAGCACGCACGAGCGCTGAAAGGCGCGCGCATCCTGCACGTCAACGCCACGCCCTACGGCGGCGGGGTCTCAGAGCTCTTGCGCTCGAGCGTCCCGCTGCTGCGCGACCTCGGCCTGAGCGTGGACTGGAAGGTAATCGGAGGAGACGAGGACTTCTTCCACGCCACCAAGGCATTGCATAACGCGCTGCAGGGCGGGCCACACGCCTTGAGCGAGGCCGAGCAGGCCGCGTATCGCAGCTGCATCGAGGAGAACGCGGCCACCCTGGACGGTGGCTATGACTTCATCGTGATCCACGACCCCCAGCCCGCCGGACTGCTGAGCGCGCACGGCAAGGGAGACGCCAGTTGGGTATGGCGCTGCCACATCGACACTTCAGAGCCCAACCCCGCCGCCTGGCGGTTCATGGCCCCGTACCTGGAGGGCTTTGACGCGGCGGTGTTCACGATGCCCGATTTCGTGCCGCCCGATCTCCCGATCGCTCGTGTGCAGGCGATCGCACCGGCGATCGACCCCCTGAGCCCCAAGAACATCGACCTCGATCCACGCATGGCCAGCCAGATCCTCGACTGGATCGGCATGGAGATCCCAGGCCGGCTCGTGACACAGATATCGCGCTTTGACCAGTGGAAGGACCCGCTCGGGGTCATCGACGCCTACCGGCTCGTGCGCAAGGAGATCGCAGACCTCCAGCTCGCGCTGGTCGGCTCGATGGCACTGGATGACCCCGAAGGCTGGGAGGTCTATCGCCAGGTCTCAGAGGCCGCCAATCACGATCCCCTGATACACGTCTACACCAACCTCACGGGGGTCGGCAACGTTGAGGTCAACGCCTTCCAGCGCCTCTCGGAGGTCGTCGTGCAGAAGTCCATCCGCGAGGGCTTCGGGCTCGTCGTCTCAGAGGCCCTATGGAAGGGCACGCCGGTTATCGCCGGACGGGCAGGCGGTATCCCGCTGCAGATGCCCGAAGGTGTCGGCGGGGTCCTTGTTGACAGCACTGAGGAGTGTGCCAAGGCGATGCTCAAGCTCCTCGGCGACCGGGAGCTTTGCGAACAGCTGGGAGGCAGTGGACAGGAGCGCGTGCGCGAGCACTTCCTGCTGCCCCGACTGCTGATGGAGGAGCTGCGCTTGCTGGCCACGTTGGACTCTCCTGTCGCGTAGTGCTCCCGTCTGACGTCAGGGTTTACCCCGATGCTCGGCTCCTGAGACGGATGCGATAGTCGCATAGATGCAGCGAGTCAATCCCCAGGGAGCTTCCCCACACGTGCTGATTGCCGGCGGCGGGTTCGCGGCGCTCGAGGCAATGCTTGCATTGCGCGCGCTTGCGCCGGAGGGCGTGCGCATAACCGTGATCTCGGCCTCTCCAATACTCGCCTACAAGCCTGCCGCGACCACAGAGGCGTTCAGTGAGACACCTCCGCGCACCTATGACCTGGCGGCACTCACCGCCGACATCGGTGCATCGCTTCGCCTGGACCGCGTGGAGGCGGTCGCTCACCAAGATCGCCGTGTGCGACTCGCGTCCTTTGCATATATCGACTACGACGCGCTTGTGCTCGCGATCGGTGCACGCACGACGACTACGGTCCCGGGCGCGCTGACATTCCACGACCAGCGAGAGGCCCACCACATCCGGCGCATGACGAGCCGGTTGGGTGAGGGCAAGCTCAAGCGCATCATCTTTGCGGTGCCGCCCGGCTGCTCGTGGCCCCTGCCGTTGTATGAGCTGGCGTTGCTCACAGCCGCTGAACTTCCCGGGAGCAGAGCGAACGGCGAGGTGGTATTGGTGAGCCCGGAGGCAACGCCGCTTGAGGTATTTGGTGCGCAAGCCTCGCAGCTAGTCGCGGGCCTCTTGGCGGAGCGCGGTGTGCGCTTCATCGGCGAGTCCAAGCCCACGCTCGTCGAGCGAGGCGGAGCGCTCTTGTTGGACTCGGGGGGAACGCTCACGGGCGATTGTGTAGTCACAGTGCCAGAGCTCCGTGGACCGCGAATCGTAGGCGTGCCGACTGACCGTGATGGCTTCATCACAACCGACGCGCTCGGCGGCGTCATCGGGCTAGATGGTGTTTATGCCGCGGGCGACATGACGAGCTTTCCGATCAAGCAGGGCGGGCTGGCCACCCAGCAGGCCGACCTGATCGCGCAACGCATCGCCGCTCAGAACGGCGCGGCAGTCAAGGAGCTGCGAGTCCAGCACGTGCTGCGCGCCCGGCTCGTTGGCGGCCCGCATCCAATCTTCCTGCGAGCAGAGCTCGACGAGTTCGGCCAGCCCACCAGCGCCACCCTTCAGCGTGAGCGTCCACAAGACAGCGATTCCCCTGGGCAGGCCGAGAAGGTCTTTGGGCGCTACCTCACCCCGTACCTGAGCACCCGCGAGCCTTTGATCCCGTCGAGCTTCACCGGCGCTTGAGCGACGCAGGGCACGGTCGGTCGACTTGTCTATCCCTGTCGACACGGCTGATGGTGTGTCCGACCAGCGTCCGGTCGAGGTTGATGCGACGGAGAGCGTCGGGTTGCTGTTGCGCGACTTGCGCAGCTCGCGCAGCGGCCTCTCCGAAAGCGAGGCGGGGCGGCGGCTGATCCAGTACGGCCCCAACGAGCTGAGGCGTCGCGGTGGCGTGAAGTGGCCGGCAGAGCTGGCGCACCAGCTGACCCACCCGCTCGCGCTGCTGCTGTGGCTCGCCGCTGCCCTGTCATTTGCAGTCGGCAGTCAAACGATCGCGATCGCTGTTCTGCTCGTGATCGTGCTCAACGCCCTCTTCGCGTTCGTGCAGGAGATGCAGGCAGAGCGAGCGGTGGAGGCCCTCGCACAGTTCTTGCCTCAGCAGGTCAGGGTTCTGCGCGCAGGCGAGCCTGTGTCGATTCCGGCCACCGATCTCGTCCCAGGCGATGTCGTGGTCGTGGAGGAGGGTGATCGAATCGCCGCTGACATGCGCTTGATCTCAGGTGCTGTGGAGGTGGATCTATCCACGCTCACGGGCGAGTCGGCCCCGGCGCTTCGCTCAGCGGAGCTCATCGACACCGACGTGCCGCGGATCGCCGCGCGCGATCTCCTCTTCAGTGGCACGAGCGCCACTGGCGGAGAGGCCCAGGGCGTCGTGTTCGCGACCGGAATGCACACCGAGCTGGGACGCATCGCCGCACTATCCGAGCGGGTCAAGGAGGAGCCAAGTCCTCTGGAGCGACAGGTTCGCCGGGTTGCATGGTTGATCGCCGCCATCGCGATCGCGATGGCCATCGCTTTTGTTCCGGTGGCGATCTTCGGTGCCGGCCTGTCCTTCAAGAACAGTGTCGTGTTCGCGGTCGGTCTGCTGGCAGGCAACGTGCCGGAGGGACTGTTGCCGGTCATCACGCTGGCGCTGGCTGTCGCGGTGCGCGCCCTTGCCCGCAGGGGCGCACTGGTCAAGCGTTTGAGCGCCGTTGAGACCCTCGGCTCCACCGACGTCATCTGCACCGACAAGACGGGGACGCTGACCGAGAACCGTATGCGTCCTATCGCTGCATGGACGCTCAACAGCGAAGCACAGCTCGACGCCAAGCCCCCGATCGGCTCGCCCGACCTCGCCTTGAGCGCACTGGCCGAAACCGCCGCTGCCTGCAACAACGCTCACCTGGCCTCAGAAGGCCAGAGCGGAGATCCGACCGAGGTTGCGCTGCTCATGGCAGCGCAAATGCTCGGCGTTGATATCGACGCCGCAAGCCGGGAGCGTCGACGTACCCACCAGTACAACTTCGACGCGCAGCGCAAGCTGATGTCCACCCTCGACATGGATGAAAGCGGGCACTGCCTACACACCAAGGGCGCACCCGAGTCCGTTCTACCCCTGTGCGCCAACGTGCTCTTTCAGGGCGGCGAGCAGCGTCCACTCGGACCTTCCGAGCGCGAGCACGTGACCCGCCAGGTGGAGAGCTTCGCAGGCCAGGGCCTGCGCGTGCTTGCGCTCGCACACCGATCGCTGCCCAGCGACCCGCGAGCACCGGGACGCGAGGAGGCCGAGCGTGACCTGTGCTTTCTCGGGCTCATCACGATGCACGATCCGCCGCGCGCGGAGGTCCTCGACGCTGTCAAGCGCTGTCACGGCGCGGGCATTCGGATCGTGCTGATCACCGGCGACCACCCGCTGACCGCCGCTGCGATCGCAGGCAATGTCGGCATCGGTGGAGAGGACCCATTCGTAGTCAACGCTCAGGCGTTCGATCATCGCCACGAGCAAGAGGTGAAGGACATCCTCGCAAGCGGACGCGAGGTGATCTTCGCCCGCGCCTCACCCGAGACGAAGCTCCAGATCGCCGAGGCACTACGCGGCCAGGGGCACGTGGTAGCGATGACCGGCGATGGCGTCAACGACGCACCGGCGCTGCGCACCGCGGACATCGGTGTGGCGATGGGCCGCTCAGGGACAGATGTGGCTCGGGAGGCGTCGACGATGGTGCTCACCGACGACAACTTCGCGACGATCGTCGTGGCGATCGAGGCAGGCCGACAGGTCTATGACAACGTGCGCAAGTTCATCCAGTACATCTTCGCCCACGCCACCCCGGAGGTTGTGCCGTTCCTCGTGTTCGCGCTCAGCGGCGGCGCGATTCCACTGCCGCTCACCGTCCTGCAGCTCTTGGCCTTCGACGTCGGCTCAGAGACGCTGCCATCGCTGGCGCTGGGGCGCGACCCGATCGAGCCTGGCAGCATGAACCGTCCACCGCGCCCCCGCTCAGAGGGCGTCATCCAGCCCCCGATGCTCGTCCGCGCCTGGCTCTTCTTGGGAATGATGGTCGCGGGCCTGTCACTGGCGGGCTTCTTCTATGTCCTGGGCGGTGCTGGATGGCATATGGGCGATCCCGTCGGTGGGGGCCACCCACTGCATCACGCCTATCTACAGGCAACCACGATGACGTTCGTCGGGATGATCGCCGGGCAGATCGGCACCGCGTTCGCCGTACGAACCAGCCGCGCGTCGCTGCGATCAGTCGGCGTGTTCAGTAACCGCTACCTACTCGGCGCGATCGTCGCAGAGCTGCTGCTGGCCGCAGTCTTCGTCTACGCACCGCCGCTGCAATCGCTTTTGGGAACCGCGGCGCTGCCGGTGCACGACCTGCTGTTCCTGGCGCCTTATCCCTTCATCGTCTGGGGTGCCGATGAGCTGCGCCGCTGGCTGCTGAGACGGCAAGAGCCACCGCAAGGAAACCTGAATGGCCATGGAGCGGTGGCCAGTAGTTTTCCCTCTTCGCTATCGGGCTAGACACCGATTGCATCCTCACGACAGGGCTTTAGGTTCACCCTCGTGAACACTCTGGAACTCGCCCGGCTTCAGTTCGGCGTCACGACGCTCTTTCATTTCATCTTCGTGCCGATGTCGATCGGCCTGGTGGCGTGGGTGACGTACTGCCAAACGCGCTACTACCGCTCGGGAGACGAGGTCTATCTGCGGATGACGCGCTTCTGGGGGAAGTTCATGCTGATCTCCCTCGCCATCGGCGTCGTGACCGGGCTCGTTCAGGAGTTCCAGTTCGGCATGAACTGGTCGGAATACTCGCGCTACGTCGGCGACATCTTCGGGGCGCCGCTGGCGATGGAGGGGCTCGCCGCGTTCTTTCTGGAGTCGACGTTCATCGGCCTGTGGATCTTCGGCTGGGGCAGGCTCTCGCCGAAGGTCCACCTCGCCACGATCTGGCTGGTCTCGTTCGGCGCGATCCTCTCGGCGTACTTCATTCTCGCCGCCAACTCGTGGATGCAGCACCCCGTCGGCTACGCGATCAACCACGTCACGCATCGCGCGGAACTGAAGAGCATCTTCGCGGTGCTGACCAACTCGACGGTGCTGCTGGCGCTCCCGCACACGATCTTCGCGGCGTTCTGCACGGGCGGGTTCCTCGTCCTGGGGATCTCGGCCTTCGCGATGCTCCGCGGCAAGGGAAACGAGGTTTACTCGCGCTCGGTGCGCAAGGTGCTCCCGCTCGCGCTCGGCGCCGCGATCCTGACAGGCGCGTTCGGCCACACACAGGGGATGCTGATGGAGAAACAGCAGCCGATGAAGATGGCCGCCGCCGAGGCGCTCTACAAGACGACCGACGGCGCGAGCCTGTCGATCTTCGCGGTGGGCCCGTTCGAGCACTTCCCCAAACGCCTGAACACCGACATCCGCATCCCGCACCTACTCTCGATCCTCGGCACCGCCTCATGGAACGGGAAGGTTGAGGGTGTGAACCAGCTCAACGCCGAAGACCAGAAGAAATACGGGCCAGGCGACTACGTGCCGATCCTCGGCGTGACCTACTGGACGTTCCGCCTGATGGCCGGCGTCGGCGTGATGCTGCTTCTGATCCCGCTCTTGGGTCTGCTGCTGATCCGCCGCGGGGTGTTCGAGCGCAGGCGCTGGTTCCTGCGCGTGGCGATCCTCGGCGCGTTCTTGCCACCGTTGGCGAACCTGACGGGCTGGGTCTTTA
The DNA here is from genome assembly GCA_049278415.1 of Solirubrobacteraceae bacterium. GTDB lineage: Bacteria > Actinomycetota > Thermoleophilia > Solirubrobacterales > Solirubrobacteraceae > Palsa-744. The sequence goes on along the minus strand of JBAPMC010000408.1, from coordinate 419 downwards.
CCGAGATGGGTCGCCAGCCGTGGGTTGTCTACGGGCTGCTCAAGACCAGCGACGCGCGATCTCCACTCGTCAGCTCAGGGCAGATCATCCTCACGCTCGTGGGCTACACGCTGCTGTACGGGGTGATGCTCGTGATCGGCGGACGCCTGTTCCTCAAGGAGATCGCGCACGGCCCCGAATCAAAGCCAGCCGAGGAGCCCAAGCCACCTGCGGCTGGACCCACGTCAGACCTGATCCTCGCCTACTAGAGAGAGGCCCGAGAACATGCGCGACCCGAACTTCCTGCAGACGCTCTGGTTCCTGTTGATCTCGGTGCTGTGGATCGGCTACTTCGTGCTCGAGGGGTTCGACTTTGGTGTCGGGATGCTCCTTGGCGTGCTCGGCTCAGACCGAACGGAGAAGCGCATGATCATCCACAC
>JBAPMC010000407.1:0-11404 GCA_049278415.1 Solirubrobacteraceae bacterium | reverse complement strand
GGGAAACACGAGTGCGTGCGACCACATCACGCGTGGCCCTGCCGAGCTGTTGCTCACTCTCAGGCGCAAGCTCTCTGTGAGGGCCCCCCACAGCCGAGTGCTCACGCGCATGGGCACCGATATCGCGCCATCGCTCTCGCCACGTGCTCTGCCGACCACCTCGATGCTCGTCTCCGTGGCCGTCAGCGTTGCTGCCTGATAGGCGGCGGCAAATGCGCTCGGGGAGATCCTCCGCTGGGACGCCTCGTCGATGTCGCCATACATCGTGGCGTAGTCCTTTCGCGCCCAAGCTGTTGCAAATTGCTCGGCAAGACTCTGCTGTGGAGAGCTGTGGTGGCCTGAGCCGAAGATGGCCCCAACGATGAAAGCGACAGCAGCGAGCGCGATCACCGGCGTCGCCCGTCGTATGCGCCGGCGATGCTCATTGGAGGTGTTCACAGCCCGGGACGGTAGAACATGAGCAGTGACACGGCTCGATTGGATCATCGTGGTATTCGCTGCCCTGCTTGCGCTCTTCGGTTTCAGACGAGGCTTCATCGTTGCTGTGCTCTCTTTTGGCGGATTCGCCATAGGTTCATTCATCGGAACACGGCTGGGTCCTCTACTGCTGCAACGAGGCTCTGGGTCTCCCTATGCGCCTGCTTTCGGCTTGGCGGGCGCCTTGCTCGCCGGCGCGATTCTCGCAACTGGCTTCGAGGGCCTTGGCTTCAGGCTTCGACGCATCCTCGTGCTGCCGGGGCTGGGGGTGCTGGACGGCGTGCTTGGCGCCATTGTCAGCGCGGCGCTTGGGCTCGCGATTGCGTGGATCCTCGCGGCGGTTGTCGTCCAGGCCACCGGCACTGCTCAATTGCGTGGCGACATCCAGCGCTCTGCGATATTGCGCGAGCTCAACCAACTGCTGCCGCCCACTAGCCCGATCTTGAATGTGCTGGCCAGCTTGGACCCACTGCCGGCGATCTCCGGGCCGCTCCCCGACGTCTCCCCGCCCCCCGCGGCAATCGCACGCGACCCGGGGATTCGCTCTGCCTCTCGCAGCGTGGTGCGTGTGCTCGGCACGGCTTGCGGGCTGGCGATCGAGGGCTCGGGATGGGTGGCGCAGCCGGGGGTGGTGGTCACCAACGCGCACGTCGTCGCAGGCGAGCACGACACCACCGTGGAGATCGACGGACACGAACCAGAGCTGAGCGCCTATGCGATTGCGTTCGATCCCACCAACGACATTGCGGTGCTGCGAGTTCCGGGCCTCGGTCTTCCGTCATTGAGGCTCGCCGACAATCCGCCCGCCGGTCGTGCCGGCGCCATCCTCGGATATCCGGAGAATGGGTCGTTCGATGCGCGACCAGGACGCATCGGCACTACCCAACGAATTATCACCGACGACGCCTACGGTCGTGGACCGGTCTCACGCCTGCTCACGCCGCTGCGTGGTCTCGTGCGTCCAGGCAACTCCGGTGGCCCGCTGGTCGGAGGCGAAGGCCAAGTGCTCACCACCGTGTTCGCCAGCACGACAGGCGGCGGGCCTGCGGGCGGCTATGGAGTGGCTAACGCAACGGTCGCCCAAGTGCTCGCGAGAGCCGGGCGCATGGTGGGGACGGGAGAATGCAGCGCCGGCTGATCTAGCGCGCGGGAAGCATCCTCACGCGGTTGACGGTCGAGTCCTGGGGCGTGGGCGGGTCTTTCTGACTTCGGAGGGCTTGGCTTGCTTGGCGGCTGCGTCTCCTCTCGCCGGGCTTACTGTGCTCTTGCGGCTCTCTGCAGCGGTCTGCCTGCCGTCCGCCGGGGCCTGGAGCAGGGGCTCGGCCGCCGCTAGCCGGCGTACGAGCCCGGTGCGCACCCGCTCCAGCTCCTCGACGCTCAACAGTCGGGGCCCTGCGTGTCGGAGCGGCTTTGAGGGCGTAGGAATCAGACCGGGGTGACGAGCTTGAATCTCTGAGAGCGCCTGCTCCAGGGCTGCGATCTGGGTGCGTAGCTCTCGACGTCTCTCGCCAGCCTGCTCAGCTGCGTCGAGCGGCGGATCAGCGGTCACGTACAGGGCGGCTGCCACCTCGCGCGGGTCGACGCCCGTCTTGCGTGCCTCACGGGCGGCCTCAGCGGCGATCTGGCCAACCGCAGAGGGCTCTTGGGCGCTGTTTGCCACAAACGTGCCGGTCCCTTGCCGGCTCTCGATCAGCCCCTCTTGCTCGAGGCGCTGGTAGACGGCTCGGGCCGTGTTGGCGTTGATCCCGAGCATCTCGGCGAGCTCGCGCAATCCCGGCAGGCGCCGCCCGGGGGCGAGACGTCCATCGCCGATCCGCGCACGCAGGGCCCAGGCGAGCTGCACTCCGATCGGGATCTCCCCGGCGCGGTCGATTGCGAGGTCGTCGAGGTCGAGCTGGGCGTCGGACATAGGCGTTCTGAGGGACGCTTCTGACGTGCGCGCGTCGTGATGGTCGCGTCTTGCCATGCACTCAACAGTAGTCGTTTGCAACCCAGAATCACGAAGTACTAGTGAACTAGTACACTAGTTCTATGAAAGGGTTGGAACGCGGGGAACTCGGGGACGAGGGCACGGTGTGGTTTCGAGGAAAGCTCCTCAAACGAGGAGTTCTTCCAGCCAGGGCCCTCTTGGAGGAAGTCGGGGACACGATGATCCTCACCGGCAAGACAATCTCCGCCGTGGTAATGCCGCCCTATCCATATGGCGGCGAGTTCGTATGGCAGTTTCTGTTCGCTTTGCGTGTCTGCTGGCTGCCGCTGCTGTTGTCGACGTTTGCCATCTCCTACGGCGCCGCCGGCTTGCAGGCGGCGAACTTCCTGACAGTGCTGGGCTCACTCGACCGTCTCGGCGGCTTCTTCGTGCTGATCGTGGTACGCGAAATCGCTCCGCTCATAACGGCCACGATGATCGCGGGGGCAGCCGGTACCGCGATTACCGCTGACCTGGGGGCGCGCAAGATCCGCGAGGAGCTAGACGCTCTGCAGGTATTGGGTGTTGACCCCGTCAAGAACCTGGTAGTGCCGCGCTTTCTAGCCCTGATGCTCGTCACCGGTCTTTTCAACATCTACGCGATCTTGTTCGGCGTGTTCGGCGGCATCCTGGCCACCGTTCTCCACAACGAGCCGCTGGGACCCTTTTGGGCGACGTTCTTCAACAACACATCGACCACCGACCTATGGGGCTCGACGCTCAAGACATCCGTATTCGGGGCAATCATCGCGATCATCTGCTGCTACAAGGGCATGACCGCCTCGGGTGGCGCCGAGGGCGTGGGACGAGCGGTGAACCAGGCAGTCGTGGGCTCGTTCATTGCGTTCGGGTCGTTCAACTATGCCTTCACGCAGATATTGCTCGCCACCCACCCCAACATCATCACGGTCAGGTGAGCGAACCTCGCCCAACCGCGCGCGACTGGCTGGCCTCAACAGGCGAGATCGCCCAGTTCACAGGTCGCATCGTGCGCAACGTCTGGACTCTGCGCGTCTTGCGCTACTTTGGCGAGGCCACACGTCAGGCGGGGCTGTTGATCGTGTCCTCGACGGCTGTGCTGTGGGTGATGATATTCATCATCGGGCTTGGTCCCTGCGGAATACAGGGCGCGTACTTCGCTGAGGCTCAGGGAGCGCCAAGCATCGCCGGCGCGTTCGCTGCGTGGTGCGATCTGCGGGAGGCGATCCCATATGCGTTCGGCTACATGATGGCCGCCAAGGTCGGTACCGGGATCGTGGCCGAGCTTGGTGCGATGCGCATCAACGACGAGATCGACGCGCTTGAAGTGATGGGGGTCGATTCGATGCTGTTCCTGTGCGCCACGCGCATGCTGGCCGGATGGATCGTGCTGCCATTCATGTACATAGCCGGCATCGGCGTTGGCTACCTGGCCTCCTACATCGCGGTGGTAAAGCAAGTGGGAGCGGTGACTTCGGGTGGCTACCTGCTGGTTTTCTGGCAGTACCAGAATCCACTGGACTATCTCTACAGCGTCGTTAAGGCTATGTCGATGGCCACCGCGGTGGTGCTTGTCGCTTGTTACTACGGCTATACGGCCTCGGGTGGCCCCGTGGGTGTCGGCAGGGCGACGGCTAAGTCGATGGTGCTCAATCTTGTGCTCGTCACGATGATCGGGATGTTCGGCACGCAGGTGTTTTGGGGTACCAACCCGCGGACGCCGATCGGCGGTTAATCAGGCGAGAGAGCAGTCGGAGGGCCTCTCAACGTTACGCCGCTTGATCCACCCGCTACGCTGGCGCCATGTCCAAGACACTTGTGATTGCGGAGAAGCCCTCGGTGGGGCGCGACCTGGCCCGTGTGCTCCCCGGACCGTTCGCCAAGCAGGAAGGCTGGCTCGAGGGGCCGGATTACGTGGTCACTTGGGCGGTGGGCCACCTTGTGCAGCTCGCCGAGCCCGATGAATACGACGCGAAGTACAAGCGCTGGCGGATGCCCGACCTGCCGATCGTGCCAAGCAAGTTCAAGCTCGTGGTGCGCGACGAGCGCTCGCGCAAGCAGATGTCCGTGGTCACCGCCCAACTCGGACGCGAGGACGTGGCACAGGTCATCAACGCCTGCGACGCCGGCCGCGAGGGTGAGCTGATCTTCGCTTACCTGTACGAGAAGGCGAAAGCCAAGAAGCCCGTGCAGAGACTGTGGCTGAACTCGATGACAACCGCCGCAATGAAGAGCGCGTTCGAATCGTTGCGTCCCGCTGAGGACTTCGCCCTGCTCGAGCAAGCTGCTCGCTCGCGCTCTGAGGCCGATTGGATCGTTGGCATGAACGCCACACGCGCCGCCACCATCCGCCTGAAATCATCGTTCGATGGGGCGGTGTCGCTCGGACGCGTGCAAACACCGACACTCGCAATCGTGGCGCGCCGCGAGGAAGAGATCAAGGCGTTCGTGCCTGAGCCCTATTGGCTGGTGGACGCCACATTCGATCCCGGCCCGTTGGATGGCGCCGGGGAGAGCGATGCAGCCGACGCTGACGCGAATGGGGCCGAGGCAGGCGGCGGGCGTGTGTATGAGGGGCGCTTCCACATGGGATCGAAGCCCCGCATCGCCACCGAGCAGGAGGCGCTTGCGATCGTAGAGGCCTGTGAGGGCAAGCAGGGCACGATCACCAAGCTCGACAAGAAGGAGCAACGCGAGCGCGCTCCGATGCTGTATGACCTCACGAGCCTTCAGCGCGAGGCCAACACGCGCTACGGCTTCTCCGCGCGCCGCACGCTGGGGGCGGCACAGCGCCTCTATGAGGAGCACAAGGCGCTCACCTACCCCCGTACGAACTCACGCTACCTGACGACCGACATGGTCGAGGAGATCAAGCCCACCGCCGAGCTCGTGGGCGGGCAGAGCGAGTACGCGAAGGCGGCCGCCTACGTCACGGGTCTCGACGTGCTCCCGCTTGCACGGGTGGTGAACGACGAGAAGGTCACCGACCACCACGCGATCATCCCCACCAGGGCCGAGCATGCGGTGGACCGCATGGGTGACGACGACAAGCGTGTCTATGACATGGTTGTGAGGCGCTTTTTGGCCGTGTTCCATCCCGAGGCGGTGTTCGAGAACACGCGCGTGGAGACCACTGTGCTGCCAGCGGGAGGCGACGCGGGGGGGTGCGTGTTCCGCACGCGCGGCAAGCTCCTGCTCGTGCCGGGCTGGCGCGGGGTCTACGGACAGATGCCCTCCGAGGCGAAGTCCGCGGCCGAGGAAGACGAGGGCTCCGACCAGCAGCTGCCTAAGTTGAACGAGGGCGAAGAGGCGCAGACGCTCGAGATCGCAAGCGTGCGCAAGGAAACCAAGCCTCCGCGCCGCTACAGCGACGCGTCGCTGCTTGGCGCGATGGAGACCGCTGGAAAGCTCGTTGATGACGAAGAGACGCGCGAGGCGATGAAGGACTCGGGGATCGGCACGCCCGCAACACGTGCGGCGATCATCGAGCGGCTGATCCAGGTTGGCTACGTCGAACGCGAAGCGCGCTCGCTGGTAGCAACCGATAAGGGGTTGAACGTTGTGAGGCTGCTCGGCGAGCATGCGCTCACCTCCCCCGACATGACCGGCCAGTGGGAGCATCGTCTGGAAAAGATCGAGCGCGGCGAGGACTCGCGCGAACGGTTCATGGGCGACATCGCCGGGTTTGCCGAGCTAACGGTCAAAGAGCTCGACGAGAAACTGAAGGATGTGCGCATCCCTCGCGCCAACCTCGGTCCGTGTCCCGTATGCGGACATGACATCAAAGAGAACCGCAAGGGCTACTCGTGTTGGGCGCGCGATGATCCGGGGTGCGGCTTTGTGATCTGGAAGGGCAAGTCGGGCAAGCAGCTCTCCGTGGCCATCGCTCGCGAGCTGATTCGTAGTGGGAACACCTCGAAGGCCGTCACGGGCTTCAAGGCACGCAGCGGACGCAGCTTCCGTGCGCACCTCGCCCTCAGCCAGGACGAAGAGGGCAAGTGGCGCGTCGAGTTCAACGAGGCGTGGGCCAAGGAGGGCGCCAAGCCACCCGAGGCAGACGCCGAGGCGGAGACCACCGAGGGTCAAGAGGCAGCGGTAGCCGAGGACCAGGAGGCAGTGGCCGCAAACGCAGCGTAGGGGCTCACGTCGGCATGGTGCGCGAGGATGGGCGCTATGCCGCTCGCGCTAGTAACGGGACCCGCCAATGCGGGCAAGGCGCGTGTACTCCTCGAGGCTGTGCAGGCGCACGTAGCGCACGGAGAGGATCCACTGCTCATAGTGCCCACGGAGGCCGACCAGGCGCGCTACCGGCGCGAGCTGGCCGAAGGCGGACTCGCACTCGGCGCGCGGGTGGAGCGCTTCGAGGGCCTGTTGGGAACGGTGCTTTCACGGGCGGGAGAGACACAGGCGGCGCTCATCCCACTCATGCGCGAGCGGGTGCTGGCGCGGCTTTCAGGAGCACGTCCTGGCATGGCGAGCGAGCTCTCGAAGCTGGTGGCGGAGCTCGAGACTCAGCGTGTGACTCCCGCCAGGCTGCGCGGCGCGCTGCGGGCATGGCGCGCAACGGTAGCTGAGCCTCACAGCGAGCAGACGACGCTCGAGCGACTGTGCGGCGTATTCGAGCGCTATCAGGAGGCGCTCGTGAAGATGCGTCGCACAGACCGCGAGCTGCGGGTGACGAAGGCGCTCGATGAGCTACGCCGCAAGCCAGCACTATGGCGCTCCACGCCGGTGTTGCTGTACGGGTTCGACGATCTGAGCGAGCTGCAACTCGACGCGATCGAAACGCTTGGCGGTGTAGTTGGCGCGCGCGTTACCGTGTCGCTCGCCTACGAGCCCGGTCGTGTCGCGTTCGCCGGCCGCGCCGCAGCCTTCCAGCGACTTGCTCCCCTCGCCGACACCCATACAGAGCTATCGGCGCGGGCGGAGTATTACGCGCCGGAATCGCGCGAAGCGCTACACCACCTGGAGCGCTCGCTTCTGAGCGACCACGCGACGCAGGTCGAGCCGGGTGGGGCGGTAAGGCTGCTCGAAGGGGCCACCCCGCGCGCCGAGCTCGAGCTTGTGGCGGGCGAAGTGCGAGCGCTGCTCGACACGGGTGTTCAGGCAGGGGAGATCGCAATCGTCCACAGGGCTCCAGAGACGATCTCGGGGCTGATCGGCGAGGTGCTCGAGGACTTCGACATCCCCTATGCCCTGCGTCGGCACGTCAAGTTCGCGGCTACAGCCATCGGCCGTGGGTTGCTCGGCGTTCTGCGCTGTGCGGTGGCGGACGGGGAGCTCGCCGACTTGCTTGCTTGGCTGAGGGCTCCCGGCGTGCTCGAACACCCGGAGCTGGCCGACCGCCTGGAGGCGAGCGCGCGCAGACAGGGGGCGCTCGATGCGGCGCCCGCCCGTGTGCTGTGGGAAGCCGAGAATTGGCCACTCGACCGGATTGACCGCCTGTGCGAAGCGGCTGCGGATGGGACGCCTGCGTTGGTCGAAGCGCTCGCGGTGGAGCTTCATCGACTGTTCTGCGCTCCGCGGAGCGCCGTTGCGGCGGTGCTTGAGGAGGACGAGCTGGACGAGGCGCGCGTCCTCCTAGGCGCTCGTCGCATACTCGAAGAGGTGCGTGAGCTGGCGCGCTCCGCGCCCGAGCTGGCGCCGAGCGCGATCGAGCTGATCGAGATGCTCGAGCGACTCGAGCTCATAGGCGGGGAGCGTGCGGAGAGGAGCCGGGTCGCCGTGGTCGATCCCCTGTCGTTGAGGGCACGTCGCGTGCGGATGGTGTTCGCCTGTGGCTTGCAGGAGGGTGTGTTCCCCGCCGCATCCACGCCCCACCCGTTGCTTGGCGAGGAGGATCGCCGCAGCCTCTCACATGCCTCCGGTTTGACGCTGCGAGGGGAGCCGGACGCGCTTGCGGCTGAGCGCTATCTGCTCTACGCGCTCGCTTCGCGCCCCGAGGAGCGCCTTACGCTCAGCTGGCATGCGGCCGATGAAGAAGGGGCTCCGCTTGCCCCCTCGCTGTTCGTCGATGACATTTGCGATCTCTTCGCCAACACGTTGAGGGAGCGAACCGTCCGTCGTTTTGCCGGCGCCGCAGACTGGCCCGGGCCGGGGAGGCCGGCGGGAGCGATGGTGGGGCGCGAGGCGGCCGTCGCGGGCGCCACTGCCGGGCAGCGAGAACCTCCGATCCGGAGGCTGCGCGACGAGGGTGTGCTCAGGGAGTTGCGCGAGCGCGATCTATGGTCGGCCTCCTCGCTCGAGAGCTGGACAGGCTGTCCGGTCAAGTGGTTCGTCGAGCGCTTGTTGCGTGCCGGCGACCTAAACCCCAATCCCGAGCCGATTGCACGAGGGGGCTTTGCTCACGCAGTCTTGAAGAGCACGCTCGAGCGCTTGCGAGAGCGCACGGGCTCGGCACGGTTGACACCCGCAAGCCTCGGTCTCGCTAAGCGGATGCTGCACAGCGCGCTAGCTGAGCAAGAGCCGCACTACCCGCTCTCTGTCTCGCCTGAGCGGCTTCCGGGCGCTCGCCGGCGTCTGGAGGCCGACCTGGAGCGCTATCTGGAGTGCGCGGCGCTCCAGGCAAGCCCGTTGGAGCCAACGTACCTGGAGCTCGAGTTTGGCTTTGAGCGTGAGGGGCCTCCTTCGCTCGACCTCGGCGAGGGTGTGCGGCTGCGCGGGCGTATCGACCGCGTCGACGTGGGATCGGCAGGAGAGGCGGTTGTCTACGACTACAAGGGCCGCTCCGCCCCAGCGAGCGCAAAGTGGGTTGGCGAGGGCGCATTCCAGGTGGCCCTGTACATGCGGGCGGTGGAGCGCCTGCTGGGGAACACGCCGATTGGCGGCTTCTATCAACCGCTTGCAGGCAGAGACCTCAGGGCGCGCGGTGTGCTGGATGGCGAAAGCGAGATTGAGCTCGACTGTGTGCGCACGGATCGGCTCGATCGCAGCCAAGTGCACGAGTTGATCGACCAGTGCGTGGCGGTCGCGCAGCAAGCCGCCACAGAGGCAAAAGCGGGCGCCCTCGAGCCGCGCCCGGACACCTGTGCCTATCGGGGCGGGTGTGCATACCCAACGATCTGCCGATGTGAGCGATGAGGAAGCTCACCGGCGAGCAGGAGCTGGCGGTGGCGCTGCGTGAGGGCTCGTTGCTGTTGGCTGCGGGGGCGGGCAGCGGTAAGACCTCTGTGCTCGTGGAGCGCTTCGTGCAAGCTGTGCGAGAGGACGGTGTTGCGCCTGGGCGGATTCTCGCGATCACATTCACAGAGCGCGCAGCCGGCGAGTTGCGCGAGCGGGTCAGGGCACGCCTCTTGGAGCTTGGCGAACGCGAGACGGCACGCGACGCGGAGGCGGCGTTCGTAAGCACCTTCCACGGCTTCTGTGCACGTTTGCTGCGTATCCATCCGCTGCAAGCCGGTGTCGAGCCGGGCTTTCAGATCCTCGAGGAGGGCTTTGCGGATCGGCTGCGCATGCTTGCCTTCAGGGATGCTCTTGCGGGCTTCCTCGAGGGGGAGCGCCCGCAAGCGGTCGATCTTGTGGCCGCCTATGGCGCCGACCCGCTGCGAACGATGGCGCTGGGAGCGTATGCGCAGCTACGCAGCCAGGGACAGGCCGAGCCGCGGCTGCCGAGCATCAGGAAAACTGCAACTGAGGATCGGAATGACCAGGAGGCGATCCGCTCCTGCGAGCTGATTGACGAGCTGGTGGGACGTTTTGGCGTCGCCTACGCGCAGCGCAAGCACGCGCGCGCTGCCCTCGACTTCGACGATCTGGAGTTGAGAGCCCGTGGGTTGCTCGAACAGCGCGAGGACGTTCGCAAGGCTTGGGCCGAGCGCTTTCAGCTGCTGATGGTGGACGAGTTCCAGGACTCCAATCCTCGCCAGCTCCAGGTTCTGGCGGCGCTCGACCGCGACAACCTGTTCACGGTGGGCGATGAGCTGCAGTCGATCTACGGCTTCCGTCACGCCGATGTAGGCCTCTTCCGCGAGCGTCACGCGCATTTGAAGCAACGGGGGGCCAGCCTGGCGCTAACGCGCAACTTCCGCAGCCGCCCGGCAATCCTCACGGCGGTTGAGCGGATCTTCGCGGCGCGTATCGGCGAGCGCTTCATGCCGCTCACACCCACCCGCTCTCCACAGGTGAAAGAGGAGCCGATCGTCGAGCTGCTGCTTACCGACAAGCGCGGTTGGGAGCGTTTCCCTGGGGACGAGAGGCTCGAGGGCATGCCGGAGGCGACGCCCTGGCGTCAGGCGGAAGCGCGTCTGCTCGCCAGTCGTGTGGCGCAACTCATCTCAAGCGGCCAAGCGCGGGCTGGGGAAGTTGTCGTGCTGTTGCGCGCGCTCAGCGACATGCCGGTTTATGAGAGTGCGCTACGTCACCACGAGCTGCCTACGCTGGCAGGCGTCGGGGGCTTCTGGAGCCATCAGCAAGTCGGTGATCTGCTGTCCTGGCTGCGGGCGCTTGCAAACCCGCTGGACGAGCTTGCGCTCTACTCGACGCTCGCATCGCCTTTGGTGGGCGTCTCAAGCGACGGGCTCGCACTGCTTGCCGGTATGGCCCGTGAGCAAAAGCACGGCGTGTGGCAAACCATCTGCAATAGCGCCTCAGAGCTCGACGCCGTCCTCCCGACCGCCGACTGTGAGCGGATGGCGGCATTCCGCAAGCTGTTCGCCTCCGAGCGCGCAAGTGCTGCGCTGCATCCGATTCCCGAGTTGTTGCGGCGTGTAATCGCCGCCACCGACTATGACGTGCATGTGCTGTCGCTCGACTGGGGTGAGCGACGATTCGCCAACGTTCAGAAGCTTGTGCGTCTGGCACGGCGCTTTGAAATGCAAGAGGGACGCGATCTGCGCGACTTCCTCGACCACGTCGCCCATATAGAAGTGGCGCTCGGCGGTCGCGAGTCCGATGCGCCGGTTGGTGATGGCGAGGTCGACGCGGTGCGCCTGATGAGCATCCACGCGGCCAAGGGGCTCGAGTTCCCGGTCGTGTGCGTAG
>JBAPMC010000406.1:0-1527 GCA_049278415.1 Solirubrobacteraceae bacterium | reverse complement strand
GAGGAAGCTCGCCGCGTCGTCGCGGCTGATGCCGTAGGTGGTCTGGGTCAGGTCGTTGGTGCCGAACGAGAAGAACTCCGCGGTCTTGGCGATGTCACCGGCCATCAGGCAGGCGCGCGGCAGCTCGATCATGGTGCCGACCTGATAGGTCAGCTTGGTGCCGGTCTCCTTCATCACCGAATGCGCGGTCGCGTCGATCCGCGCCTTGACCAGTTCGAACTCGGCCTTGGTCGCGATCAGCGGCACCATCACCTCGAGGCCAACCGCCTTGCCGGTGCGCTTCTGCGCTTCGACCGCGGCCTCGAAGATCGCGCGCGCCTGCATCTCGGCGATCTCGGGATAGGCGATCGCCAGACGGCAGCCGCGGAAACCCAGCATCGGATTGAACTCGGCGAGCTCGCGGACGCGATCCGCCAATCTGCGCGGATCGGTGTTCATCGCGCGCGCGACTTCCTCGATCTCGGCATGGGTGTGCGGCAGGAACTCATGAAGGGGAGGATCAAGCAGCCGTACCGTCACCGGCAGGCCCTTCATGATCTCGAACAGCTCGACGAAATCGGCGCGCTGCATCGGCAACAGTTTTGAAAGCGCCTGACGGCGAGCCTGCTCGTCTTCCGCCAAAATCATCTCGCGCACGGTGCGGATGCGGGTCTCCTCTAAGAACATGTGCTCGGTGCGGCAAAGCCCGATGCCTTCGGCGCCGAACTTGATCGCGGTGCGCGCGTCCTCAGGCGTATCCGCGTTGACGCGCACGCCGGTTTTGCGCAGCTGATCGGCCCAACTCATCAACGTGCCGAACTCGCCCGACATTTCCGGCTCGATCATCGGCATCCGCCCGGCCAGCACCTGGCCCAGCGATCCGTCGATGGTGATGACGTCGCCGGTCTTGAAGGTGCGCGAACCCAAACTCATGGTGCCGCGGCCATAGTCGATGCGGATCGAGCCGCAACCGGAGACGCAGGGCTTGCCCATGCCGCGCGCCACCACCGCGGCGTGCGAGGTCATGCCGCCGCGCGTGGTCAGGATGCCCTCGGCGGCGTGCATGCCGTGGATGTCTTCCGGGCTGGTCTCGATCCGCACCAGGATGACCTTGCGGCCGTCGGCCTGCAGCTTGGCGGCTTCGTCGGACGAGAACACGATCTCGCCCGATGCCGCGCCGGGCGAAGCCGGCAGGCCGGTCGCGATCACGTCGCGCTTGGCTGCGGGATCGATGGTCGGATGCAGCAGCGGGTCGAGCGAGGCCGGATCGATCCGCGACACGGCGTCCCGCCGGGAGATCAGCCCTTCATTGGCGAGTTCGACGGCGATGCGCAGCGCCGCCTTGGCGGTGCGTTTGCCGGCGCGGGTCTGCAGCATCCACAATTTGCCCTGCTCGACCGTGAACTCCATGTCCTGCATGTCGCGGTAGTGCTTCTCGAGCCGCGTATAGATCCGCGTCAGCTCACTGAACGCATCGGGCATCGCGGTTTCCATCGAGGCCTTGTCGGAGCCGGATTCCTGCCGCGCATATTCGGTGATGTCCTGCGG
>JBAPMC010000405.1:0-3947 GCA_049278415.1 Solirubrobacteraceae bacterium | reverse complement strand
CCTTATGGACCCCCTAATCGACTGTGCTCGCGCCGGGGCCAGCGAGGGCGAGATCATCGAGTCCCTACAGCAGGTTTTTGGTCGCTACACCGAGTCGCCCGTCTTCTGACGGGAGCTCCCGTCAAAGGCTCGACTTCGCTAGTTCTTAGGTTGATCGAGCAACTTTGCTTGTTGAGCCATGTTGTCGGGACGTTAGGGTTTTGCGAGCAGAGCACAACCTGAGATAGCTCCGGGGCCCACAAGCACAACCGCATGCCGCGTAATCCGCTCATCGACTACACCGTCAAACGACACCTGCTGCGCAGGATGCTCGTGTTGCTCGGAGCCGCAATCCTTATCGGCACCGTTGCCTCTCTTGCGTTCGGGGCGAAGCGCATCGCCGCCGAGAACGCCGCCTACAAAGGCCCCGCCGCACCTCAGTGCGTGCCGTCGCAGCTGGGCCGCACAGACATCCTGCCGGGCACGAGCCTCGCCGTCTCGCCGCTGCCTGACTCGCTCGACGCCTCCTATGAGACCCAGATCAGCTTCCTTGGATACCCCGCAAGCGCACTGTCGGCGATCTCCGTCAACGGGTCGAGCAGCGGAGGTCACTCGGGCCGACTGGAGGCCTACTCGCAAGGCGACGGCGCCAGCTTCGTCCCCTCCAAGGCCTTCAACCCAGGCGAGGTGGTGGTGGTGCACGGCAAGCTCACGGTCGCCGGCAAGACCTCTCCGTTCGCATTTCACTTCACCACCGCCGAGCGCGATGCGATCGGGCACCCGGCGTCAACCGCCAAACCTGCGGGCAAGACCACCGAACTGTTCGCTTTCCACTCGCGCCCGGAACTGCACGCGCCTATCGTCAGGGTCACCGCCTCCTCACCTGGCCAGGCCGCCGGAGACCTGTTCCTAGCGCCCTATTCCGGCCCTGGCCAAGATGGCCCGATGATCGTCGACAGCTCCGGCAACCTCGTGTGGTTCGACCCGCTGCCCTCCGGCACCGAGTCCACCGATCTGCAGGTGCAGTCATACCTTGGCAAACCGGTGCTCACCTGGTGGCAGGGCTACATCCCGCCGCAGGGCTTCGGCCAGGGAGAAGACGTGATCGAGGACTCCACCTATCACCAGATCCTGCGCATGCGCGCCGGCAACGGCCTCCTGGCGGACCTGCACGAATTCAAGATCACACCACAGAACACGGCGCTGGTGACGGTGTTCGACCCGATCCGCTGCAACCTGTCGAGCATCGGTGGACCAAGCAACGGTGCGGTCACCGACAGCCTCTTCCAGGAAATCGACCTGAAAACACACCTCGTCAGGCGCGAGTGGCATCCACTCGATCACATCGCTCTCTCCCAGTCCTACGCCTCCGGCCTGTCGGCCTCGCCGGAATGGCCGTACGACTACTTCCATCTCAACTCGATCGACCCACGCAGCGACGGGTCGCTCCTGATCTCCTCGCGCAACACCTCGGCGCTATACGAGCTCAGCCCCAGCACCGGGCAGGTGATCGCGCAGATCGGCGGCAAGCACGGAAGCGAGAAACTCGCCGCAGGCGCCTCAACCGCCTATCAGCACGACGCCGAGGAACTGCCCAACGGCGACTTCAGCATCTTCGACAACGGCGCGGTTCCGAAGGTTCACCCACAGTCGCGCGGGCTGGTCGTATCGGTCAACCCGAGCACGAAAACCGACACGGTCGTCGATGAGTACGAGCACTCAAAGCCATTGTCAGCCGGCAGCCAGGGCAACCTGCAGCTGCTCGAAAACGGTGACATGCTCATCGGCTGGGGGGCGGAACCGTACTTCTCTGAGTACACCGCCTCAGGCTCGCAGGTGTTCGACGCCCACCTGCCAGCGAAAACCCAGTCCTACCGCGCCTATCGCTTCCAGTGGACCGGCACCCCGAGCGGCGGCCCGTCGGTTGCTGTGGCTGCCGGCCCGGGTGGCGCCGTGAGCGTCTACACAAGTTGGAACGGCGCCACGAACGTGGCGAGCTGGCGCGTGCTTGCGGGCGCTGCAGCCACTGCGCTTGCGCCTGCAGCGAGCGCCCCCAAGGCGGGCTTTGAGACAACTATCTCAACGCCGGGCAAACCGGCCTATGTCGCCGTCCAGGCGCTCGACGCAGCAGGCAACGTGCTTGGCGCCTCGCCCACCATCAAGGGCTAGCGCGCCGTCAGCTCAGTCGGAAGACACCATCGCGCGCTCCATGTAGGGAGCAAGCAGCGTCGCGGCGGCAGCAGCGCTCTCACGGGGCGAGCCATGCGGCATCGTGACGTAGCTGATCGCCAAGCGCACAATCGAGTCGGCGAGCAGCTCTGAGTCCTGCTCGCCCACGTCAGGCCAGCCGGAGCGCATCATCTGAGACACCCGCTCAGAGGCCCATTCGAGCACAGGACGGCTCTGAGTGGTGATCAGCGGCAGCATCCCACCTGTACCGTCATCCTCGAGCAGCAGCCGCATCAGCGGGTCCTTTAAGGCTACGTCGAGGAATACCTCAAGACCCGCCGCCACAGCCGCCTGTGGATCGTCCAGGTGCTCGAGGATCGCCTGTTCAACCACTTCCAGGAAGCGCGCGCCCTCGCGGATAACGAACTGTTGGGCGAACTCGTCGCGCGTGCCGAGCTCCTTGTAGAGCGTCTGGCGACTCACCCCAGCGGCCCGAGCGACGTCGGACATCGTGATCTGCGCCCACGGCCGATCCTTCAGCAGCCTGCGAGCAGCGTCGAACAGCGTGTCGCGCAATAGCTGACGTGCCGCGATTCGATAAGGAGCGGCGGTGGTGGTCACGAGCTCGTGGCGGGAGCGCCGTAGCGCCTCAGCACGCGCCGGCGTGCCCGCGGGTGAATGTTCATGAGCGAGAGGTCACCGTCGTAGTGCTCGAGCAGGCGACGGTCCATGATCCGTCGCCACAGCGGCGGAATCGTGGCAGTGACGATCATGCCGGCGTAGCCGGTGGGAAGCTGTGGCGCCTCGTCGAAGTGGCGCAGCGACTGGTAGCGACGCAGCGGGTTGGCGTGGTGGTCTGAGTGACGCTGCAGGTGGTAGAGCAGCACGTTTGAGGCCACGTTGTTGCTGTTCCAGCTGTGCTCGGGACGAGTGCGCTCATAGCGACCGTCCTCGCGAGTCTGGCGAAGCAGGCCGTAGTGCTCGAGGTAGTTGACAACCTCGAGCAGCGAGAAGCCGATCACCGCTTGGATCAGGAGGTAAGGCAGCACTATCGGCCCGAATGCGAGCGCAAGTCCCGCGAACAGCACGATCGACATCAGCCAAGCGTTCAGGATGTCGTTGCGAATGCTCCAGAAGCGATGCCCGTCGCGCTCCAGGTGCTCGCGTTCAATCTCAAGCGCCGAGCGAAGGCTGCCAATCACAGTGCGCGGCAGGAACTCGTAGAAGCTCTCGCCCATCCGCGCGCTGGCGGGATCCTCGGGCGTGGCCACGCGCACGTGGTGGCCACGGTTGTGCTCCACGAAGAAATGGCCGTAGCCGGTTTGGGCGAGCGCCACCTTGCTCAGCCAGCGCTCGGAGCTCGCACGCTTGTGGCCGAGCTCATGGGCGGTGTTGATCGCCACGCCCGCCACCATCGCAACGGTGAGCGCCAACCCCACCGATTCAAAGACGGACAGCTCGCCGCTCGACCACATCCAGCAGGCGAAGATCAGACCGGCGTACTGAAGAGGCAGGAACAGATAGGTGCACCAGCGGTAGTAATGATCCTGCTCGAGCCACTTGATGACGCTGTCGGGCGGATTGGAGGCGTCGAGCCCGGCGACTATGTCAAGCAGCGGGAACACCCCGAAGATGAGCACCGGGCCGTAGAACCACAGCACACCGAGACCGGTCGCTTCAACCAAGCCCCAGGAGATGAAGGGCAGCAGTGGCACGATCAGTCCCAAGAGCCAGGCATAGCGCTTGTGATCGCGCCAAGTCGGCCTTGCCGTCTGCGCTTGCTCGGGCGCGTGCACTCC
>JBAPMC010000404.1:0-5811 GCA_049278415.1 Solirubrobacteraceae bacterium | reverse complement strand
ATCTTGCTTGTCGGGGTCAAACGACGCTACGTACCAACCCTCGCGCCCGTTGGTGAGCGCGTAGGGCTCAACTCGCCTGTGCGAGAACTCGTCCTCGTTCTCCTTGTAGTAGTCGAGCTCAACCAAGCGGTGGCCAACGATTGCCCGAGATATCGTGCGAGCAACCTCAGAGTCGTCGCTAGTGGCGTGGGCGACCTGCAATCCCTGCTCCATCGGGTCCTGGCCGAGCGCAGCCACGATCTTCTCGCGCGCGGAAGCCAGCGAGCCCTCGGGGATGTGCTCGCCAACAAGGTCGATTGCCGCTACAAGCGCCTTGGCCTCCACGGGGAGCAGTCTGGCGGGGCGGTCGAAGTTGTCGCTATAGGGCTCTGGGTCGACGTCGATCTCCCCCTCCTCCTCGAGGATTTCGGCATAGAGCACGTAGGAGCCACCACCGAAGTTGACGACGTTCAACACGTTCACGTCCTCGCGCAGCTCCTCGTCTGAGAGCTGTAGTCGCTCGCACACATCTGCGATCTTCACGCGCTCATTGCGCCTGCCGGCATGGATCAGGATGCTTGCAAGCGTCACGAGCCGCGCGAAGCGCTCCGGGCGGATGGCTGCTTCGCCTTGAGTGTCGCGCTCGGCGGCGGCCGCCCTGCGCCCGGCGCGTGCTGCGGAGGCGCCGGCGGTCACCACTGCGGACTCCTCAATCGCAGGAACGCTCTCAGCAAGCTCGAGCGTCTCAGAGTGCAGCTCCTCGAGCAGCGCACGACGGCGGGCGAGTTCCTCCACGAGCTCGGGAGGGCCGAGCAGCCGCGCGTGCTCACCGAGCCCGAGCACCCATGAAACGAGCATGCGCGGGCTCGAATAGCTTGTGCGCAGCAGTCTGTCCCCCTCGCCGTGTCCCTCGCCAGCGGCCGGGTGCATCTCCCCATAGCGACCGAAGTGGCGTTCTATCTGCCAAGCGATGCGCTCGCATAGGAGCACTTCGGCGATCCCCTGCTCCTCCCCGAGCTGCCACTCGGAGCGGTTGGCGTAGGCGCGCGGGTCGAAGTCGGCAGGCCGCCTGAAATCGTGCTCTGCCTTGGTGGCGTAGGAGACCTTGCCCCGGATGCGCGAGAGGCGGAACACACGTATCTCCTCGCGCTCATGGGCGTGGCCGAGCAAGTAGAACTCGCCGCCCTGGAAGAGCAGGTGGTATGGGTCAACACGGCGTGAGCCAACCTCGTCGCGCGCCATTGTGTAGTAGTCGAAGGTGATCGTCTTGTTGCGAAAGATCGCCGTCTCGATCTTCGCAAGACGCACGGATAGGTCGTGGCCGCCTGCAGAGGCAGTGATTCCCAGAGCAACCGAGCGCTGGTCTGGTGCTCGCAGCGGACTCGGCCGCCCCCAGGTGATCTGCTGGAGCGCGAGGCGAAGCGGCTCTGCGTAGGCAAACTCGCCGTCGAGCAGATGCAGCGCCGCCTGTAGCGCCGCGAGCTCTTCGTCTGAGAACTCAATTGCGGGCAGGTGGAAGTTCTCTGAGCGCAGCGAGTAGTTCTCCTGCTCTGCAGCACCGTCTGCCGGGCGATCCACGGTGAGCTGTATTCGCAGCGACTCGAGCTCGGAGCGGTCGGCGTAGAAGCGGCGCGCGAAGGCGTCCTCGTTCATGCCGCTGTAGCCCTCCACGTCGCGTCGAATCTCAAGAGCTGTGACCGGGCGACGCTCGGCCATCAGGTAAGAGATGAGCGACAGCTGGCGGATCAGCTTCTCGGTGTCCTTGGCCATCGGACTAGAACGATAGAACTCAAGGGCGAGACGGTTGCGTCTGGCCGCCGGGCCGTTCGCAATTTGCGACTTTTCGCCAGCCCTCAGGCAGCTTCGCGCACGGGCTCTTCTGGCTGCTGAACCGTATCGGGGGTGCTGAACCACGCGTTCGACCCGATCGCGCGGTCGAAGTTTGACCAGCGTGCCCCCGGTGCTAGCTCCTTTTCGATTCGATCGAAGCTGCCAAGCCGTCCGCCAAGGTTGTCGATCATGTGCACGAGCGTGGCCTCGCGCGTGCACGGCAATACGGGACTTCCGTGCTCAAGCGAGCCGTGGTGGGAGAGGATGATGTGGAGCACCGCCCAGGCGAGCTCCTGTGGGAAGCCATCGATGTCCTCGATGGTGCGGCGGATGCGGTAGTAGCCAAGCGGAATCTCACCGCACAGGCGGCCGAGATCGGTGAGATCGATGTTCTGAGAATCATCGGTGTAGGCGTCGAGCTTGCCGATGTCGTGCAGCAGCGCACCCGTTACCGCCACATCGCGGTCTATACCGGGGAAAGTGGCGGAGATTGCGCTCACGCCTTGAGCAACTCCAAGGCAGTGCTCGAGCAGTCCGTGGCGGTAGGCCTGGTGGTAGTACTTCGCTGCGGGAGCAACCTCGTAGCGAGCCCACAAGGGCGAGTCCTCGCCGAACACGCACTCGAGCAGGGTGCTGAGGTGGGGGTTTTGCACGGTGGCGATCAGCTCGCGTAGGTCCGCCGCCATCTGCTCGGGCGCTCGGGGCGGGCCGTCGAGCAGATCCTCGAGCGCGAAACTACCCGGGGCGGCGGGGGCAAGTGAGCGGAGGTTTATCTGTGGACCGAAGCGCGGGTGCACGGTGTAGCGGCCACTCACATGCACCGGAGCGCCAGGGGTTGCAAGGCGCTCCATCTCAACTAGCTCCTCCCACACCATCGACACCACCGCACCCGTGCGGTCGCCGAGCTGCAGGCGCAGATAGTCGCCGCCGTCGCGGCGCGAGCGACGCTCGATTGCCCGCACCAGCAGGACCTGATCGATCTCTATGCCATCTGAGAGCTCGTTGACGAGCATGGGCTGGAAGCTAGACCGAGCGGCGGACGGTACTCGTCCACACGTGAGACATACGTGCACCTAAATGTCTAACCTGGCCCCGGCGATTTGGCCACTTGATCTATAGACGTTTCTATCTGCCTCGCCTAGTGTGTCGAGTTGTGTAGGAAACAGTTTCCGCTTTTGTGTAGCAACTGTTTTCCACGGAGGGATCAGCCTCCACAACAGAGGACCGGGACATGCGGATCGAGATGCAGACATCACCACAAGGGACGACAACAACGAGGGGATGGGGACGATGACGACGTACGACGAGAGACGACTCAGGGTGATCAGCTGGAACGTCAACGGCATTCGCGCACGCATGCCTCGCATCGCAGAGATGCTGCGCAGGGAGCGCCCAGACATGGTGTGCTTGCAGGAGACGCGCTGCCCCTTCCGCCACTTCCCCCACAAGCGCCTGGGGGAGCTCGGCTACCGCGCACAGCACAGCCCCGGCCGTCGCAACGGCGGCGTTGCGATTCTGGTGCGCTCCGACCATCGCATCACAAGCCGCTGCCTCTCACTCGACAACCAGCACGACCTGGCGGCGGGACGTTGGCTTGAGACCACTTGCGCCGGGCTCACGCTCGGCTCTGTGTATGTGCCCGCGGGACCCACGCGCCAGGAACTTGACGACTCGGGCAAGCTCGCGTTCCTCGAGGCGGTGGCCAACCAGGCCTGCCACGACCACTACCACCCGATGCTGATTGCGGGCGACTTCAACGTGGCGCCCTCAGACCGCGACGTGTACGAGCCAACCTGGCTCGAGGGCTCCTACCACACCGCAGCCGCCGAGCGTGAGGATCTGCGCCACATCCTCAATGACGGCGAGCTGGTTGACGTCTACCGTCATCTGCACCCCGACGAGCACGGCTACACCTGCTGGGACCAGCGCGAGGGCCACTATGCACGCGACTATGGCTTGCGCATCGACTTGGCGCTTGCGAGCAGCCGCCTGGCTGAACACATCAGCCGCTGCGAGGTGAAGCACGCATACCGGCAAGGACGCCGGCCCTCCAACCACGCGCCCCTGGAAATCGAACTCGAGGGGATTGGCGAGTGCGAGGACTGCATGGAGAGCGCAATTGCTGCATAGAACCCCCTCTTCGAGCGCGCGACTCACGAGCGCGCGCGAAAGAGCCATCGACGCGTCCCGCAGGCTGGGTGACCGGCGGCGGGGGCGACCGCACGGACGCGACAGCTCCCTCCTCGCCCAAAAAAACTCCCACCGTCCCCGCCCCTCGGGGGCGGTGGGAGGTTCTAAGGCTCCAGGCGGTTGGGCCCTCGATACAGGAACGTGACCTCGCGCACGTTGTCTTGACCGAGCATCTGCATCAGCAGGCGCGTCAGCCCGAAGCCGAAGCCGCCGTGCGGAGGGGCGCCGTAGCGGAAGAAGTCGAGGTAGTACTGGATCGGCTCCACCTCCACGCCCTTCTCTCGCGCCTGGGCTAGCAGCTGCTCGTAGCGATGCTCGCGCTGGGCGCCCGTGGTTAGCTCGATGCCGCGCCAGAGCAGGTCGAAGCTCTTGGTTAGCGTGGGCTGATCGGGGTGACGCATGTGGTAGAAGGGCCGCACCGATGTGGGATAGTCGACTACGAACACGAACTCGCTGCCGGTTTGCTCGGCGACGATGGCCGACAGGGCCCGCTCGCTCGGTGGGTCGAGATCGTGGTCTGGGCCCGGCACGTCGTGCCCGTTCGTCTTCAGGAGATCCTTGGCGGCAGCGAGCGTCATCCGCGGGAAGGGGAGCTTTGGTGCGCCAACCTCAACGCCGAACGTGCTCGAGATCTGCTCGCCGTGCTGCTCAGCCACCACAGTGAGCACGTGCGCCAGCCAGCGCTCCTCAAAGGCCATCACATCCTCGTGGGAGTCGACCCATGAGATCTCGACGTCCACGCTCGTGAACTCGGTGTCATGGCGGGAGGTAAACGACGGGTTGGCGCGGAACACCGGCCCAATCTCGAACACCTTGCCAAAACCGCCAGCCATTGCCATCTGCTTGTAGAACTGCGGCGATTGCGCCAGATAGGCGGTGCGCTCGAAGTAGTCCACCTTGAACAGCTCAGCGCCCGACTCCGAGGCGGAGCCCATCAGCTTTGGAGTGTGGATCTCGATGAACCCCTGCTCGCGCCAGTACTCGCGCATGGCGCCCTCAACAGTGCTTTGCACCTCGAAGATCAGGCGCCTATCGGGTCGGCGCAGGTCGAGGTAGCGCCAGTCGATGCGCTTGTCAAGCGCCGACTCTGGCGTTACCGGCAGTTCGGGCTCGGCAGGCGAGTCAACCGACAGCGAGGCCAGCTGAATCTCAAGGCCGCCGAGCTTCACGCGCTCGTCAGCCACAACCAGGCCGCTCACCGTAACCGCCGACTCGGGGGTTAGCGCGGAGATCGTGTCATTTAGCTCGCTCGGCTGCTCCTCCTTGCCAAGTATCAGCTGGGCGAGTCCCGTTTCGTCTCGCAGCACCACGAACTGCATGCGCTTCTGGTCGCGCACGGCGTGTACCCACCCACGAAGCTCAACCGTCTCCTCGAGATGGGATTTGAGATCGGCTACAGCAGTGCGCGCCACGAGGACGGCAATGCTATTGCAGCGCGATGACCACCGGCTGGTGGGTGGGGCGATCCTCAACCTGCGCGTCGCGGGAGTCGCGCTCGGAGCAGTGGGTGGGGCAGTAGATGCCGCGTACGGCGCCGTCCTTGACGCCAAACCCGAGCCACACGCCGTTGCGCCAGGAGAAGTAGAAGAACCCCTCGACCGTTCCTTTCAGCTGCATCTCGCGCTGCCATGCTTTGACAACCACGGTTGCGGGGATGCGCGAGCGGCAGTCGCGATCGTAGTTGGGGTAGCCGCTCCAAACGCACTTTCTCGGCTCGTCCACCACCTCTGGTGGCTTGACCTCCGTCAAGTGCGGCGGCCGCGGCCGTTGAAAGTGTGGCTGGCTGTTGTGTCGCTCTGGATTCATCTTGCC
>JBAPMC010000403.1:0-2578 GCA_049278415.1 Solirubrobacteraceae bacterium | reverse complement strand
CTCCGACGTATACGAGTTCGTTTGGTTCGTATGGGACTGGTAATGGGCAGTTGCGTGAACCGGAGGGTGGTCTGGCTGTTGATGGGTCGGGGAACGTTTGGGTGTCCGATACGGAGAATAGTCGTTTGGAGGAGTTCAATTCCAAAGGCGAATTCGTGAGGACTGTGGGTTCTTCGGGTGAAGGTGCCGGTCAGTTCAAAACGACGTACGGTGTCACGGTCGATTCGAAAGGGAACGTTTGGGCGACCGATGAGGGGAATGATCGTGTGGAGGAGTTCAACTCCGAAGGCACGTTTATCAAGATGTTTGGTTGGGGAGTCTCCAATGGGGAAAGCAAATTGCAGGTCTGTACGAGTTCGTGTCGCGCTGGTTTGCAGGGTTTGGGTAACGGCGAGTTCTATGTGCCCGAAGGAATAGTCGTGGACTCCAAAGGCGACGTTTTCATTGCGGATCGCGGTAATCACCGTGTGCAGGAGTTCAACGAATCACTCGCCTGGGTGCGCAACATCTCACAAGCCGAAGAACACGAAGGTCCGTTCTACCTGACGCTCGACGGGAGCAACAACATTTGGGTTGCGTACTCTTGGGATAACAAGATCGGTGAGTTTAACAGCGAAGGCAAATTCTTGCGCAGCTGGGGCACAGCTGGTTCAGAAGCGGGCAAGCTCTCCGATCCCTACGGTGTCGCTGTAGGAGCCGAAGGCAATATCTGGGTCTCCGAATACGGTAACAACCGTGTCCAAGTCTTCACGCCAGCAGGCGAATATTTGTACGGGTTCGGCAGCAAAGGCAACGGTGCCGGCCAGTTCAACGAGGCGCCCCACGGACTAGCCTTCTCTGGCTCCTATGTCTACGTCCTCGACAGCGGTATCTGGTGGGAAAACACCGGCAACAGCCGCATCGAGAAGTGGACATTGCCCAACAACACAAAAACAAGCGTCAACAACACACAAACCATTTACTACACCGCCGCTGCAAATAGTAAATACACAAAATGCGGTGAACATCCCGAATGGGCCAATATGCCGTGCCAAACACAACCGGCCGAACAGCCCAGCACTAGCGGACTACCGGGCCTCGCCGTCACGAGCTATACCTACAATATGTACGCTGAGCCAGCGCAAGTAAAGTCCGAAGTAGCTCGGGTGGGAGGCGGCACAGACACGCGCACGACTACTTCAGCCTATGATGAAGCTGGTCGTCCTGAAACCGTAGAAATGACTTCGACGGTGGGGACTGCGCTACCGAAGGTCACAGACAAATACAGTAAAACCACCGGGGCGCTAGTCGAACAAAGCACCAGCGCTGAGTCGCTCAAGAGTGAATACAATACACTTGGACAGTTGACCAGCTACACGGATGCAGACGCAAACCAGTCGACTTACGAATATGAAAAAGAAAAGGACTACCGACTCAAGAAAATGAGCGACGGTAAGGGCACCCAAACATATGAATACGACGAAACAACAGGTGCCGTAAAGGAACTAAAAGACACCGAGGGCGTCAACACCCTGACGTTCAACGCCGCCTATGACGTGGAAGGCAACATGACTAGCGAAGGGTACTCCAACGCGATGAGTGCCAATTACGCACGCAACACAGCAGGGGAAACTACAGGCGTTGAATATATAAAGACGGCCCACTGCGCAAAAACATGTCCTGAAGTCTGGTATAGCGACAACGTTGTCCCCTCTATCCATGGCCAATGGATTAGCCAGCAAAGCAGTCAAGCGGCACAAAGTTACAGTTATGACGGGACTGGGCGGCTAACACAAGTGCTTGATAACGTCGCCGGTAAAGGCTGTGTCACGCGTATTTATGCGTATGAAGAAGAAAGCAATAGGCTTAGCCTCACCACGCGGCCTCCAGGGACCGGTGGAGTGTGCGCGACCGAAGGCGGTGAAATACAAACGGATACCTACGATCCCGCAAATCGGCTGCTTGACGCGGGAACCGAATACGACTCGTTCGGAAATACAACGAAGCTGCCTGCGTCTGACGCAGGAGGCACCGCTCTTACAAGCACGTTCTACGATGACAATCAACTCGCGACCCAGACGCAGGGCACACAGACGATCGGTGATCAGCTCGACCCGGCAAATAGAATTCGCGAAATCGTATCCACGGGTAAAATCGCTGCGACAGAAATCCAACACTACCCCTCGTCGGAAAGCGGGACGCCTTCGTGGACTGGCGAACTTTCGGGCAACTACACCCGCTACATCACAGGTATCGGAGGCGGGCTAGTGGCGATCCGTCACAATACTGAAAAAGCGGCTCTACAGCTTGCCAATCTACACGGGGATATCGTCGCTACGGCTCACGACGCGGAAACGGCTACGTCGCTCGAATCGACGATCCCGGAAGCAAGCGAGGACGGAGTTCCTGCAGCCGAAGGCCCGCCCAAGTACTCGTGGCTCGGAGCACATGAGACGCCGACCACGCTACCATCGGGGACGATCGCGATGGGCGCCCGCTCCTACATCCCACAGCTTGGCCGATTCCTACAGGCAGACCCGATGCCAGGCGGATCAACGAATCCATATGCTTACACGAATGGGGATCCAGTCAACCAGAC
>JBAPMC010000402.1:0-3098 GCA_049278415.1 Solirubrobacteraceae bacterium | reverse complement strand
GAAGTCGAGTGCGTGCACGAGCTTCTCCGCTTGCTCTGTCGCAGCCTCCGCCACCGCAGGATGGTTGTGGCCGACGTTGAGCACACCGGCCCCGCCGAAGAAGTCGATGAGCGTGTTGCCGTCGACGTCGCGCATTGTCGCGCCACGCCCTTCTTCAATCGCTACCGGCACGCTGCGCGGGTAGGAACGTGCGCTTGACTCAAGCTCGTCTTGTTCGGCCAGCATCTCACGCGAACGCGGCCCCGGCAGCTCTCCCGATAGCGCCGGGGCTGGCTGGAAGTGCAGCTCGTCGAAGTTGTGCTCCCCTTGACTCATATTCAGGTCCCTGGCGCGACTATAGCTTTCCGGCGGCTGCGCGCCTAATTGGAATCTTGGGGTGATTGGTCGCGGATCTCGCGCATCACCGGGAACGGAGCCACCTCGCGCAATGTCTCGTGACCGGTGAGGATCATCAACAGGCGGTCCACGCCCATGCCACCGCTCGCGGACGGGGCGAGCCCGTACTCGAGAGCGCGCACGTACTCCTCGTCGTGCGGATGGGGCGCATCGTCGTCGTCTGCCCGGCGCTGCTTGCGTTGCTCCACAAATCGCCGCCACTGCTCGATGGGGTCGTTGACCTCCGTGTCACCGCTGACAAGCTCGATGCCTCCAATCACTGCGTCGAAGTGCTCGGCGAGTCGCGCGTCGTTGACGTCCGCCTTTGTGATCGGGAACGAGTCGAGTGGGAAGCCATACACGTGGGTGGGCTGGTTGAGCGTGGGCTCAACCAGCTTTGAGTAGACCGCCTGCACCATCTGTGCCCAGCTCGCTTCGGGGTGGATCTTGCCGTCAAGCAGGGCAGATAGATCCTCACGCTCAGCCGCGAGGAAGTCGACTCCGGTGACGCGCAGGATCTCCGCTTGCATGGTTGTGTTGCGCCACGGCTTGCCAAGGTCGATCTGCTCACCACCCCGCTCGATAACGGTTGTGCCCAGCACATGCTGGGCCACATGGGCCACCATCTCCTCGGTGAAGCGCGCCACATCGGTGTGGTCGGAGTAGCTCATCAGCCACTCGAGCATCGTGAACTCCGGGCTGTGCCGGTAGGAGATCCCCTCATTGCGGAAGCACTTGCCGAGGTCATAGACATTCTCAAGGCCACCGATCAGACAGCGATTGAGGTAGAGCTCGACTGAGATTCGTAGCGACATCTCCTGGTCGAGCGCGTTGTGGTGGGTGAGAAACGGTCGCGCCGAAGCTCCACCCGCAAGCGCCTGGAGCACCGGGGTTTCCACCTCGATGAAACCTCGCTCAGCCATGAACGCACGCAGCGCATCGATTGTCTTTGCACGCGTCACGAACAGCTGTCGCGTGCTCTCGTTGGCGAGTAGATCGAGCTCGCGATAGCGGTGACGGGTGCCCGTATCGTCAAGCCCGTGATACTTGTCGGGCGGAGGTCGCAGCGCCTTGGTGAGCAGCGCGCACCTGTGGAGGCTCAGCGCCAGTTGCCCGCGCTGGGTTACATAGACGCAGCCCTCGGCTTCCACGATGTCGCCAACGTCGAGGTCGATGATGCGCTCATACGCCTGCTCGCCCAGCGTGTCATAGCGCACGGCCAGCTGTATCTGCCCGGAGAAATCGCGCAGGTCCATGAACGTGGTCTTGCCGTGGCCGCGCCTTGAGATGATGCGCCCCGCGAGACGATAGGTGAAGCTCGGATGCTCACCCGCCTCGAGGGCGGATGGGTCGTGCGCCGCGTGCAGCACGGCTATCTCGGTGCGCTCGCCCTCAGGGATGTGAGGGAAGGGGTCGATGCCCTCCGTGCGCAGGCGATCGGCCTTGGCCGCCCGTTCGTGCGTTACGGCGTCATCGAGCGCGTTATCGAACATCTGGGATCACCACAAGAAGGTACCATCGAGGCGTGCGCCTGCCCACGCGCTGGTGGGGCTGCAGACCTTCGTGTGTTGGGGCTGGCTCGACCTGTATGCCCTTCAGTACGCACTCATGCGCATCTGAGAATACTCCGGGCTCACTTGTGTTTTCACAGTGGTGTTTCTGTAGGCGAGTGTGGATGATGCGCTGGTGAGACACACAAAGGATCCTGAGATCGATGAGCAGGTGCGTGCGTTTGGCGAAAGCATGCGCGCGGCACGATTGAGCGCAGGCCTCTCGCAGGTAGCGCTGTCGCAGGCAACACAACTCGACCGAGCTGCCATCAGCTTCCTCGAGCGGGCAGAGCGAGCACCGGATCTCTCTACGCTTGTACGCGTCGCTCGGGCGCTTTACACGGAGCCCACAGAGCTGATGGGCGGCGTCGGCCTCGCCGAGCCGCGAGCGCTCGAGCTATCTCCGGGGGCAGAGCGTCCAACGAAGCCCGGGTTGCGCTTTGGAGCGAACCTACGGGCAGCACGCAAGCAAGCAGGGCTCTCCCAGGAGGCGCTTGCCTATGAGGCGGAGGTAGACCGGGCCGCCATCAGCGTCTATGAGCGCGGTGGGCGCGAACCGAATCTGCGCACTGTGCTGAAGCTTGCACGGGCGCTTCATCTGAGTCCTGTGGCTTTGCTCGACGGAGTGAAGTAGCTAGAGCCTGCTGCGTCGGAGTGAGGGCCTCAGAAGCTCAGCTTCAGAAGCTCAGCTCGCTGGCGCGCACAGCAGCGCGTGTAGGCAGAAAGAGATCTTCCTTCTGGAGGGCTAGGCCGTCACCGAGCAGTATCTCCAGAGCCGCTTCGATTTCCTCCGAATCAGCCGGATCACTGGGCTCGCGCTCGCAGGCGACCGCGACTTGCGAGACGGTGATGCCGTCGCGGCCTTGAGTCACGAGTGTGTGGAGTACCACGGACGCGAGCAGATCTGGGTCCGACGGCCCCTCTGCAGGTCCCTCTGCATGCTGTTGTGTTTTCGCCACATGTTGAAATTACACCACGCATCGGTTGGGTGCGCTGTGGCAACGAATGGCGCTTTCGGCTTACTAATACATCTTGTCTTCAACGAGCTCTCGCCTATCCGGCTTCGGGCGCGGTCTCGCGGGCAACCTTCCAGCCGGCGTTGAGCGGGCTCAGGAAATAGGGGGGCTCGTCCACGGCGAGGCGTTCGTCATAGACATAGTTCTTGATATAGCC
>JBAPMC010000401.1:0-12642 GCA_049278415.1 Solirubrobacteraceae bacterium | reverse complement strand
GTGCTCCAACTGCCACCCGTTCTACACGGGACGGCAAAAGCTCGTAGACACCGGTGGACGCGTCGAGCGCTTCCAACGCCGGGTCGCCAAGGGACGTCAGCGCAGCGCGCAGACCGGCGCCTCTCAGTCGCAGGCACACCCCCAGTAGGACAATGTCCTCTCGCCCGGTCGTCGGTGGGAGGGCGCACCCGAAGGGCGCATGGCAGGCGAGCAACCTCCAGGCGACCGCGACGGCTGACCCAACCCGTCCTGTAGGCAACGCCGAGGTCGCTCAACTTCCCGACGGCGAGCTGACCGCGCGACGCGATGCGCCCGTCGGTGGGCAGGCGGTGCTCGAGGGCGTGATGATGCGCGGCGTGCGCCACTGGGCGGTGGCGGTGCGCAAGCCGCTGCGTGCCACTAGCGACGAGCAGATTGACGGTGGATCGGGCGAAGGCGCTCCCTCCAGCGCTCGCGATGTCTCTCATTCGTTCGAGGTGGCACTCGCGCGAGAGGGAGAGCTTGGTAGAGAGGAGGAGCAAGGGCAGCTCGAGGAGCTCGGCGAGATCGAGGTCACGATGTTCCCGCTCACCTCCGCACTTTCCCGCCACCGTTGGCTGCGCGTGCCCATCTTGCGTGGGATCGTCGCTCTCGGCGGATCACTCGCCATCGGCTTCAAGGCGCTCGGCATCTCAGCCAACGCTCAGCTGCCCGAAGCCGAGGCCGAGGAGGACGCACAGGAAATAGGCGCCGGCATTTGGGCAGGAACCGTGGTCATCGCGTTGATCTTTGCGATCGGTCTGTTCTTCCTACTGCCGCTCGGCTTGACGAGCCTCGTCAAGGGTCAACTGCACTCCTCGGCGCTGTTCTGGATCATCGAGGGGCTCGTTCGCACCGTCATCTTCCTTGGCTACATGGTGCTGCTTTCCCGTATCAAAGATCTCAGGCGCGTGTTCGAGTATCACGGCGCCGAGCACAAGACGATCTCCTGCTTCGAGGCCGGTCTGCCACTTACGCCGCCGAACGCTCAGCGCTTCTCACGTCTGCACCCACGCTGCGGCACGAGCTTCCTGCTGATCGTGATGGTGGTGTCGATCTTCGTGTTCGGGGCTGTCGGCCTGCCCTCCTGGCCCTGGCTAATCGCATCCCGTGTCTTTGGCGTGCCGATCATCGCAGGCATCTCCTTCGAGATCATCAAGTTCGCCGGACGCAACCGCGACCGGCGCTGGGTCAAAACCGTGATGTGGCCCGGTCTGAAGCTGCAACTGCTCACCACGCGCGAGCCCAGCCTCGACCAGCTGGAGGTCGCGATCGCCGCACTCGAGGCCGTGCTTGCGGTGGAGACCCCCGGCAGCATGGACGCCGAGGATCTCGTCGGGGTTGAGGTCGTGGCGTAGGTTCGTCCGTTTTGCTTGACAGCGTCCGGGCCTTCTGGTTTGTTACGTCGCACGGGAGAGAGCGCGAGGGGCGCTCCTTGCAAGCAATATGACCTGGGAGCAGTGAGCATGAGCGCGGAAGAGGCGAGTCGGATAGCGCGAGCGGTACAGCGGATGAAGCACTCCAAACGGGCGCTGCAGATCGCGCTTCCCACCGCGGCGGCGCTTGGGGCCGGCGCAGCTATCGCGGCCGGCGCCATTCCGGGGAGCGACGGGACGATCACTGGTTGTTATGCAAACAAGTTCAACGAAGATCTCCCGGAAAACGTCGTCGTTTGGCAGGACGCGGTCGAGGCTCCCGGGACTCTGCGAGTCATCAACCCCCAGGGCGCAAGACTCCCCACTGGAGGGCCCGATCCCGCACGCGAATGCGTTCCAGGCGAGTCAACTATCACCTGGAACGAAAAAGGTCCCCCTGGCCCGCAAGGCGAAACCGGTAAGACGGGACCGACTGGCCCCGCTGGTGGCGAGGGTGGCCAGGGCGCCCCGGGCGGCCAAGGCGCCCCCGGCACACCGCTGATCGGCGGGACCACCTTCGGCGTGAACGGACCCGGCAGCACTTTCCTGAAGCTGGATGGGATCGCAGGAGCGGCGACCGAGAAGGACCACAAGGGCGAGATCCCGATCGGCGGCTTCTCGGTGAGCGCCCAGGGAAGCGGTGTCGCAGCGAACGGCTCGGGCGCAGGTGCGGGCAAGGTGAGCATCCAGAGCTTCTCGATCACCAAGTCGCTCGACAAGTCCTCGCCATTGCTGTTCCAGGCCGTGGCCACCGGCCAGCACTTCAAGGATGCGGTGCTGTCATTCACGCACAAGGTCGGCGGCAAGGAACAGACCTACCTCAAGTTCGACTTCCAGAACGTCTTGATCTCATCCGTGCAGGATGGAAGCTCCGGGCAGGGCACCCCCCAAGAGCAGGTGAGCTTCAGCTTCCAGAAGGTGCAGGAGGCCTTCATCGAGCCGAACGGCAAGACGGGGGCGACAGTGGGCTTCAACCTATCCACGAATCTCAAGCTCTGAGCGCAGCGGAGGCCTACGAGCGGCTCGCCTATCCGGGCTTCGCCTACCCCGCCACCCACCCCTGGCGCTCGGAGGCGGTGGGCAGGCTGTTCGGCCTCGACCCGGCGCCCGCGCGTGGGTGCCGCGTGCTGGAGCTGGGCTGCGGTGACGGGGCCAACGCGCTCTCGCTTGCACAGACGCTACCGGGCGCTCGGGTGCTCGGTGTGGACGCCTCGCCCGGCGCGGTGGAGCGGGGGACACGGCTGAGCTGGGCGGCGACGCTCGCCAATGTGGAGCTGCGCTGCGCCGCGTTCGAGGATCTGGGGGAGGATCTGGGCGAGTTCGACTACATCGTCGCCCACGGGGTCTACTCATGGATTCCGCCGCAGGCGCGTGGGGCGCTGCTTGACTGCGTAAAGCGCTGCCTGGCGCCCGAAGGGATTGCTCTCGTCAGCTACAACGCCTACCCGGGCAGCTACCTGAGGGACATGGCGCGGGACATGCTGCGCTACCACGTGCAGGGCTCCTCCGACCCGCAGGCGCGTCTCGCAAGCGCGCAGGAGCTGATGCGCACGATCGTGGAGATCGAGCAGCCAAGCCCGTTCGCGCGCGTGCTGCGTGAGCAGATGGAGCGGATGCTCGGCTACAGCGACGCCCTTCTGTTCCACGACGACCTCGCCGAGGTATCCACCCCCTTCTACTTCCACGAGTTCATCGAGCACGCCTCCAAACGCGGGCTGCAGTTCCTCTCCGAGGCCGACCTGTTCGAGAGCCAGATGCGCGACGTTCCGGCCAGCGCCGGGAACCTGATGGCCGGCCTGTCCGAGGACGTGGTCGTGCGCGAGCAGTACATGGACTTCTTCAAGAACCGCATGTTCCGCCAGACGCTGCTCTGCCACGAAACGGCTCCGGTGAGCCGCACGCTCCAGGAGGCCGAGATCGAAGGACTGTGGGTCTCCTCCCGGGCCCGTCTCGACGGGGAGAGGTTGGATGGGGAGGGAGGGCGTGCCTCCGGCGCCACCCACGTCATGTCTGCAGGAGCCGCGCCGGTCGGGGACCCCCACGCGAGCACGTTCGTGACGCCGGAGGGCTTCTCGATGACCACGAGCGAGCCGCTCGTGCGGGCCGCGATGAGCGCGCTCGCAGCGGCATGGCCGCAGTCTGTGAACTTCGCGACGCTGCTGACCAGCTCGCGTGAGGCGGCGGGCCCCCAAGCGTCGGCCAAGCTGGTCTCGACGCGACTTTGCAGCGTGCTCCTGCAGGCTTACCTGGCCCGAATCGTGATGCTCCAGGGCTGCCCGCCGCCGTTGACAGGCAACGCGGGCGAGCGCCCGGCCACCAGTCCCTTGGCGCGCGCCCAATGCGAGACCGGCCTGTCGTCGGTCAGCTCGCTGCTGCACGGCAGCGTGCGATTGGAGAGCGAGGTGGAGGAGGGCATACTCGCGCTGCTCGATGGCACGCGTACGCTGCCCGAGCTGGCGCAAGCGCTCGATGCCGATCGGGAGCCGATTTCGCAGGCGCTCGATCGGTTTGCCGCGGTCGGGTTGCTGTTGGCCACATAGACTGGCCTGCATGATCGAAGACCTGATCGAGCAGATCGAAGCGCGCTTTGCCGAGCTCGGCGAGCAGATGACCGAACCTGCGGTGATCAGCGATCGCGAGCGCTACGCCGAGGTTGGCCGCGCCTACAGGCAACTTGAGCCTGCCGCAAAACTCGCCGAGGAGTGGCGTCGAGCGCGCGACGATGCGGCTGGCGCCGAGGAGTTGTTGTCCGAAGGCGGCGAGGATACCGAGCTGCGCGAGATGCTCACCGCGGCGCGAGAGCGTATCGAGGAGCTCGAAGAGGAGATCCGCTTTGCGATGGTGGAGCGCGACCCCAACGACGAGAAGAACGTGATCGTCGAAATCCAGGGTGGCGCCGGTGGGGACGAGGCAGGGTTGTGGGCTGGGGACGTCTACCGGATGCTCACCCGCTATGCGGAGCGCACGAGTTTGAAGGCTGAGCCGCTTGAGATCGGCGAGAGCAAGTACACATTCGCGATCAAGGGCGAGGCCGCCTATTCGATCTTCAAGTTCGAGGGTGGAACACACCGCGTCCAGCGCGTCCCCCAAACCGAGTCACAGGGACGCATCCACACCTCCACCGCAACCGTGGCAGTGCTGCCTGAAGCAGAGGACGTCGACGTAGAGATCAACCCGGGCGAGCTTCAGATCGACGTCTACCGCTCCTCCGGCCCCGGCGGGCAGTCGGTCAACACCACCGACTCGGCCGTGCGCATCACCCACAAGCCATCCGGGATCGTGGTGTCGATGCAGGACGAGAAGTCACAGCTTCAGAACCGTGAGAAGGCCCTGCGCGTGCTGCGCGCCCGCCTCTACGAGCGGGCCCTCGCCGAGCAGCAGTCAGAGCTCGCCGCCGATCGCCGCTCGCAGGTTGGCACAGGCGATCGGGCGGAGAAGATCCGCACCTACAACTATGGCGAGCGACGTGTCACCGACCATCGCATCAAGCTCACTGTCCACAACCTCGACCAGATCCTCGAAGGCGAGCTGGGAGAGATCACGGCTGCGCTTCAGGCAGATGAGAAGCGCCGTCGTCTCGAGGCCCAGACGGCCGTCTGAGATCCCGAGAACGACCCCTTTCCAAAAATGTCTACCTCGCGCGTTGGACCGCTCAAGCGTGGAACCCCGGTCCGCGACGCGCTGGATGGGGCCGTCACGGCGATCGCCGCAGCAGGTTGCGAAACGCCGCGCCTGGACGCCGAACTCTTGCTTGCTGGTGCACTCGGGGTCACGCGCGAGCGGCTGTTCATCGACAGCGACCTCATCGTCGCCGGTCCCGCTGTGCGCACCCTCCAGGACTACGTGCGGCGTCGCTCCGTGCAGCGTGAGCCGGTGGCCTACATTCTCGGCCGTCGTCACTTCCGTCGCCTGGAGTTGGCCGTCGACTCTAGGGCGCTGATCCCGCGCCCCGAGACTGAGCTGCTTGTCGAGGTTGCGCTTTCGCTGCCCTCAGGGTCACGCGTGCTGGATGTGGGAACCGGCAGCGGCGCGGTTGCCCTGGCGCTGAAGGACGAGCGTCCCGACCTGCAGGTAGCCGCAAGCGACTTTAGCTCAGACGCGCTGGAGCTCGCGCGCAGCAATGGCCGGCGTCTCGGGCTCGACGTGAGCTGGGTTTCTGCCGACTTGCTCCACGGCGTGGTGCAGGAGCTTGACGCGGTCCTCTCCAATCCGCCTTATGTCCCGGACGGCGACCGGGCGGCTCTCGCTCCCGAGATTCTTCGCCACGAGCCCCCGTCGGCACTGTTCGCCGGAGCGGATGGGCTTGATGTGATCCGTCCGTTGATCGACCAGACTGCCGCTCGCGTGCCTGTTCGATTGCTTGCGCTCGAGGTCGGCGCCGGTCAGGCGTCAGTAGTGAGTGAACTGATGCGGGTAGCCGGCTTTACGCGAGCTCGTGCCGAGCGCGACCTCGCGGGGATCGAGCGTGTCGTCGTGGGGGAGCGGCCGTGAGCCTTGGGCCGGACGATGCCATGCGGTTCGAGGAGTGTCTCGCCGGCGACGGTGTCGCCGTGATCCCCACCGACACCGTCTATGGCCTTGCCTGCAATCCTGAGAGCGACATCGCCATACGACGCGTCTATGAGCTCAAGCGGAGGCCCACCGTCAAGCCCGCCGCCGTCATGTTCTTCTCGTTGGCGGCGGCGCTCGAGTCACTCACCGAGCTGGGACCGCGCACACGCCTCGCGCTGGGTGAGCTGCTGCCCGGGCCGGTCACTTTGCTGCTGGCCAATCCGGGGCGGCGCTTCCCGCTCGCTTGCGATCCCGTGGGTATCAATTCGGGACTGCTCGGCCTGCGCGTTCCGGTGCTCTCCGGCCCGCTTACCGCTCTTGCGGCCGTAAGCAAGCCTGCTGCGCAGTCGAGCGCCAACTTCTCGGGCAACTCAGATCCCCGGTGTCTTGCGGACGTGTCCGTCGAGTTGCGCGAAGGCGCTGACCTCGTGCTAGATGGTGGCGAGCTTCCAGGCACCGCCTCCACGGTGATCGACCTGTCCCACTATGAGCAGAGCGGCGACTGGCGGATCATGCGTGAGGGGCCGCTTGGGCGACCCTTGCTGGAGCGCTTGCTCGGGCCACTCTCAGGCGGCCGTTAGCACCGATTCGATTTTCGCTGCAAGCACGCGATCTGGTGGGAGAGTGACGGTGAGTGCACCGTCGCGGTCAAGGAAAAATTTGACGTTCACCAACACCATCCCGATCACGGCTCCGGAGTCGTCATAGTCAATCGCGTGCCCCTCGGACGTCGCAACGGTTTGCACCGGCGTTTGCGGTTGTCCCACGCTTAGATAGAGGACGTCGCCGCGCTCGTCGTACTCGTGCTGGTCAAATGTGGTGCCTGCGATCGTGACGCTCATATGACTCGCTGAAGTTTAGATCGAATCGTCGCGCAGCCGCTCCTGCTAGCCTCGTAATGCGCAGCCGCGACTGGCGCAAGAGGTGGAGATAACCACCGGGAAGCGGCTGAGAGACGATCGCCGCGCGCCTGGGCACTCAGACACTCACGCCAGCTTAGGAGCGCGCCGATGTCCGACCTCAGCCCCGACTACTTCAACCGTCCGCTCGCAGAGGTGGACCCGGAGGTCGCCGCCGCGCTGCGCGGCGAGCTCGAGCGCCAGCAAGGCACACTCGAGATGATCGCCTCCGAGAACTTCGTGCCCCAGGCAGTGCTCGAATGCCAGGGATCGGTGCTCACCAACAAGTACGCCGAGGGCTATCCGGGGCGGCGCTACTACGGCGGCTGTGAGTGGGTGGACGTCTCAGAGCAGCTTGCGATCGATCGCGCCAAGGACCTTTTCGGCGCAGAGCACGCCAACGTGCAGCCCCACTCGGGCGCGCAGGCCAACACGGCCGTCTACCACGCTCTGCTCACACCGGGCGACACGATCATGGGGCTGTCGCTTGCCCACGGTGGCCATCTCACCCACGGCATGAAAATCAATGTCTCGGGGCGTCTCTATGACATCGCTGCCTATGAGGTCGATCGTGAGACGAGCAGGATCGACATGGACGAGGTCGCACGCATCGCCCGTGAGCGCCGGCCCAAGCTGTTGCTCGCCGGCTGGTCGGCCTATCCGCGCCAGCTCGACTTCGCACGCTTCCGCGAGATCGCCGACGAGGTTGGGGCGCTCTTGATGGTGGACATGGCCCACTTCGCGGGCCTCGTGGCTGCGGGCCTGCACCCCAACCCGGTCGCCTATGGCGCCGACGTGGTCACCACCACGACTCACAAGACGCTCGGTGGCCCGCGCGCAGGGATCATCCTGTGCAAGGCACAGTTCGCCAAGAAGATCGACTCCGCCGTTTTCCCAGGCCAGCAGGGAGGTCCGTTGGAGCACGTGATCGCCGCCAAGGCCGTCGCGCTGCGGATCGCCGCGAGCGAGTTGTTTGCGGAGCGCCAGCGGCGCACCGTGGAGGGCGCCAAGGCATTTGCCGAGCAGCTCTTGAGCGCCGGTCACGGCGTGAACGTGCTCACCGGTGGCACCGATGTGCATCTCGCGCTCGTCGACTTGCGTGCCTGTGAGCCTGAGCTGACCGGTCGCCAAGCCGAGGATCAGCTGCATGAGATCGGCGTAACCGTCAACCGCAACGCTGTCCCGTTCGATCCCCGTCCGCCAATGGAGTCCTCCGGCTTGCGCATCGGCACGCCCGCACTTGCCACGCGTGGCCTGCAGCTCGAGGATTTCACTGAGCTGGGCCGGATCATGGCGGTGGCGCTCACACCGGAATTCGTCTCGCGCAAGGACGAGCTGTCCGAGCGTGTCCAGGCGATCGTTGAGCGCTATCCGCTGTATGAGCATCTGAACGCTCCGGCTGCCGCGTAGCTCCTGTCGACGTCCGCGCCTGCGATGCTGTGCGCGAGTCGATGGCCAAACTCAACGAGCTCGACGCGCTTTACGCATTTCTCGCCGCGGCGGTCGTTACCGCCTTGCTGACGCCGCTCACGATGCGCTTGGCGAGAGTTGTGGGCGCCGTGGACGAACCGCGCGATCGCGGCCTCTCAGACCGCGCCACGCCCCTGCTCGGAGGCCTGGCGATCTTCGCGGGCGTGCTTGTCGCGGTGCTCGCGTTCCTGCCCGCGGGCTACGGTTCGAGTGGGCAGATGTGGCACGGCGTGCTGCTCGCGGCGGCATTGATCACCGCCGTTGGCGCGCTCGACGACCGCTTCGACCTGCCACCGATCGTGAAGTTGGCCGGTCAGATCGCGGCGGCCATTGTAGTGGTGCACTTCGGCGTTGCTGTCAAGGCGGTCACGTTGCCGTTCATGGGCACCCTTCACTTCCCCAACGCGGGCGCCACCAACGCGGGGCCTGCCCTGACCGTGGTGGGGCTCGTCGTGATGATGAACATCGTCAACCTCTCCGACGGAGTGGACGGCCTCGCGGCCGGCGTGTGCGTGATCATCGCCGGCACGCTCGCCATCATCGCGTTCGATCTAGACCGTGCCGAACCCGGGGTGCTCGCCGCGATCACGGCCGGTGCGGCGCTGGGCTTCTTGATTCACAACTTCCCACCCGCCTCCAGCTTCATGGGCGATTGCGGCGCCAACCTGCTCGGCCTCCTGATGGGCGTGGTGGCCGTCGAGGCGGCCGTCAAGACGCCCGTGGTCGTCTCATTCGTGCTGCCTCTGATTCTGCTCACGGTGCCTTTCCTGGACACCACCTTCGTCGTGCTCAAGCGCCTGAAGTACAGGCGCCCGATCTACGCCGCCGACAGCGAGCACTTCCACCATCGCATGGCCCGTATTGGCTTCTCCAGTCGCCGCACGATCGCCTATCTCTACGCGTGGACCTTGATGCTCGCAGGCCTCGCGCTCGCTTTGCGCTTCGTTCCCTACTCCGACCACAAAGGCCACCTGCACACCGGCTGGCTGCTCGTGATGATCGGGCTTGTCCTCCTGGTCGGCGCCGCCAGCGTCTATCTCGTGTACGTCTTGGAGATACTCAAGTTCCGCCGTCTCGATGCCTTGCGCGTGCGTCGTCTGCGTCCAGACGCCTCACCTGCGGAGATCGAGCGCAGCGTGGCGCTTGACCTTGAGACCGGCGAATACGAGGCCGTCGCCGGCGGCAGCTCGTCGTTGCGGGATGGTCCGGTGACGGGGGATCTGCCTGGGGGGACTGAGCAGCGGGGCGGCGAGCGGCAGGTGGATCAGGATCGCGTAGGCACAGAAAACGAGGGTGGCGACGCGCAGGCGGCGACTGTCGGCGAGAGCGGCCAGGGGCAGCGCCCATATCGCATACCAGGGCAGTAGCCAGGCGGTCGAGAGCAACAGCGCCAGCGTCGCCCAGCCCGCCATTGTGCGCCAGTCCGCGCCGCGCGCGGTGCGCCACAGGGTTAGCGCCAACACAAGCACGAGGCCGACGACAAACACGTGGCGCCACCAGTCGGGGAGTCCGCTCAGGCCCACCAGCCGCGCCGTCTCGGCGGGGATGCTGTGGGTAGCTACCAGTTGTTGCTGCTCGCCCAGCGCGTCCAGGAAGCCAAACGCATGCGAGCCGAACCCGACGACCGCCACGATGCCCAGCAACACGAGCGTGCCGCAGGCGCTCGCCGCCACCCGCAGGCGCTCGCGCCAATGCCGCGGCGCGAGTACCACGAACGGCAGCACCAATCCGGCTGAGGCCTTCACTCCAATCCCAACGATCAGCATGGCTGCCGCCGCGCGGAGATTAGGAGGCCCATCCGTCCCTGGCCCGCCTGTCCCTGCCTCGCTGGGCCGCGCTCCGGCCGCGCCTGTCCCATCCGCTCCTGTGGAGCCCGCGGCGAGCGCTAGAGCGCCCGTCAGCACGAGCAGTACGAGCGTGTCGTTGTGGGCGCCACCGACAGCTAGCTCCAGCAGCACCGGGTTCAAGCCCACAAACACTGTCGCCGCCTTGGCTGAGCGCCCCATCTTGGTTGCGGCGCTTGCAGTCAGAGCGACAGCCCCAAGGCTTGACGCGACCGCAACAGCCTTGAGCGCCCACAGGCCGCCCGCCAGGCCGAGCGGGGCAAGTGGGTAGGTACCGAGCGTGAACAGGGGGCCGTACGGCGAATGCTGGAACGGCCAGCCGATGAATGGAAATACCGAATCGGTTGGCGCTTCGGCCGCCACGTGCATATAGGGGTCCAGGCTGTGCAGTACGCCAAGGCGAGCGAACGCGAGGTAGCCGAACACGTCCTGGGAGATGAGCGGCGGTCCCAGAAGCAGCAGCAGGTAGGCCGCCACGATCGACAGCGCGATCGCACGGCCCGGCAGCACTTGTGCGGCAAGCAGCACGGCGGCGTAGCTCGCACACATCACGAGCGTCAGCGTTTGGAAGCTCGAGGAGCCGATCCCGAGTCCGAGGCCATGCAGGGGACCGGATAGCCAGCTGGGCCAGCCGCCGCTGCGGCTCGGCACATACGAAGTTGGTGCTCCCGCAGCGCCCGCCACAACTGCGAGCACGCTTACCGGTACGCCGATGAGACCTACCGCTCCAAGCGTGCGCAACGCGAGCTCGGAGCGCTTAGCTCGGCTCACCGACGTGCCACCGTTCACTGTGGCCGCTAGGCTTTCCATGTCGTCGTGCCCTGAGAGCATCCCACACCATGCGCGCGACCGAGCCAAACCGTCCGCTGGGCGGGCAAGGCTTGAACTGTATGCCACGCCGACATCGCACACCTACATCGCGCCGGCGCCCCGGGCCCAAGCGCGTGCTGATCCTGTCCGCCGATGTGGGCGAGGGCCACGCTGCGGCTGCACGTGCGCTGGCACGGCAGCTCGACAGCTCCCCTGAGCCGACAGAGGTGACGGTGACCGATGGGCTTGCCGCAATGGGCCCGTTCCTGCAGCCAGTGGTGGAGGACGGCTATCGCGTCCAGCTGCGCTTCTTCCCCTGGACCTACACAGTCATCTATGAGCTGTTGGAGCGTGTGGCCCCGGTGCGTGTGCTCGCACGCAAGCTGCTGTGCCTGCTGGGCTCGCGCCCGCTCGCCAGGCATATCGCCGAGCACGAACCCGACGTTGTTGTGTCCACCTATCCCGCGGTCACAGTCGTGCTCGCTCGGCTGCGTCGCACCCAGGTGGTGCACTGCCCGGTGGTTGCCACCATCACCGACCTCACCGGTCTGTTCTTCTGGGCGCAGCCGGGAATTGACACGCACTTGGTCATGTACGGCGAGTCGCTGCGCCCAGTGGAGCGCATCGCCGGGCACGGCAGCGCGCAGCTTGTACGACCGTTGATCTCCTCCGAGTTCCTGGACGAGCGCTCCCAAAGCGAGTCGCGTCGTGCGCTTGGCTTGCCCGAGGAGGGACGGATGGTGGTCGTCTCCGGCGGTGGCTGGGGGGTGGGCGACGTGGAGGGTGCGGTGCGCGAGATCGCGGACATCTCTGAGGTGAGCGCGATTGTGTGTCTCGCCGGGCGCAACGAGCAGCTGCATGAGCGGCTCGAGCAGGACTTCGCCACGGTCCCGCGCGTGCACGTATACGGCTTCACCGAAAGGATGCCTGAGATCCTCGCCGCCGCGGACACGCTCGTGCACTCCACCGGCGGGGTTACGTGTCTGGAGGCGAAGGCCACCGGCACACCGGTGGTCTCCTACGGCCTGCCCGTCGGCCATGCCCGCCTGAACACTCGCGCGATGGCCGATCTTGGGCTGCTGCGGCTCGCCAACGACACGCGTGAGCTGCGCGAGCACGTAGAAGCGAGCTTCGCCGAGCACCATTCTTTGAGTGGGCGGGCCGCCCATCCGCCAGAGGGGCTGCTGGCGGTCGCCGGCCGGAACACGCTTGCCGCGCCAGAGCTCGCCGATGCCCACGACTTGCCGGACTCGTTGGACCCGTGGCAGGTCGGTTCGCTCGGCTCGTCCATCTCGCCGCAGGTCGACTTGGCTACCAACTTGTCCATCTCGTCCATCTCGCCGCAGGGCGTTGACTTGCCAGCCGACTCGCCCGCATCCCAGCCACTTGAGCCCGACGTTGAGGGTGAGCTTGACCCCACCGCTGTCGATCTCGTGCTCGGCGCGCGTCGCCGCGTGCGCCCGATCCCGCTGTGGCGTCTGCGTCTGGTGGCGTTTGTCACTCAGTTCGTGGTGCTGCTCGCGGTAAGCACCTGGCTGCTCTCCACCGACGAGGTAACCGCGTTTGCGGGTCTGTTCCTCGGTGTGCACCCGCTCAAGAGCGTCGAGACGACACAGCCAGAGGTGGGGCTTGTGG
>JBAPMC010000400.1:0-22082 GCA_049278415.1 Solirubrobacteraceae bacterium | reverse complement strand
ACTCACACGGGCGAGACCCGCACTGCGCGCACCCCCGAGGAGCGTCACGCTGAGCGTGTTGCCGAGCGTCGCACGAAGGCCGTCAAGCGTCGTGCACGGCGCCTGCAGGAACGCGCAAAGGCGACCGAGCGTCGAGCTGGCGCACCTGCGCCGGAGCCGCTGCCGCCGGTGCACGCACCGGTTGAGGGTGCTCGCAAGGTGCGTCAGGGCGTGGTCGTATCGGACAAGGCCGACAAGACGATCACCGTGCGCATCGATGTCGCTCGTCGTCACCGTCGCTACGAGAAGATCGTGCGCAGCTCGAGCACTCTGCATGCTCATGATGAGAACAACGAGGCCAATGAGGGCGACGTTGTGCAGGTCGTTGAGAGTCGTCCGCTCTCGCGCACTAAGCGCTGGAAGCTCGTCGACGTTTTGGAGAAGGCGCGATGATCCAAAACGAGACACGACTTCGCGTAGCCGACAACACGGGTGCGCGCGAGATCCTCTGCATTCGCGTCAAGGGCGGCTCTAGGCGACGCTATGCGTTCGTCGGAGATGTCATTACGGCAACGGTCAAGCAGGCCAACCCGCACGGCGCAGTCAAAAAGGGCGATGTGGTGACCGCCGTGGTAGTGCGCACCAAGAAGCCATTCGGGCGCGATGATGGCACCTACATCTCCTTCGACGACAACGCCGCCGTGATCATCGACGAGCAGAACAACCCACGTGGCACGCGT
Source organism: Solirubrobacteraceae bacterium (assembly GCA_049278415.1). Classification (GTDB taxonomy): domain Bacteria; phylum Actinomycetota; class Thermoleophilia; order Solirubrobacterales; family Solirubrobacteraceae; genus Palsa-744. The sequence continues at coordinate 21,363 of JBAPMC010000400.1, read as the reverse complement.
GTGTTTGGTCCTGTGGCGCGCGAACTTCGCGATCGCAACTTCATGAAGATCGTCTCGCTGGCGCCGGAGGTGCTCTGAGATGGCGCGCACTGTCACAGCTTCGGTGCGGCGCGTGCTCAAGGTTCGCTCGGGTGATCAGGTTCAGGTGATGGCCGGTAAGGATCGCGGCAAGCAGGGACGCATCCTGCGGGTGGAGCCGGGGAGCGAGCGGGTGTACGTCGAGGGCCTGAACATGGTCAAGCGACACATGCGCCCCCAGCAGGTTGCCGACACTCAGCGCGGCCAAACAGTCGGTGGGGTGATCGAGCGTGAGGGACCAATCCACGTCTCAAACGTGATGCTCCTCGACCCCAAGGACAGCAAGCCCACGCGCATCCGCATCGAGCGCGAGAACGGCAAGCGCTACCGGGTCGCCAAGCGCTCCGGAACAAGGCTCGACTGACAGGTATGACGATGACCACTGCTCCCACAGCTCGCCTAAAGGCCCGTTATCTCGAGGAGATCCGCCCCGCGCTGATCGAGCGCTTTGGCTACTCCTCGGTTATGCAAGCGCCCAAGCTTTCGAAGATCACCCTCAACATGGGGGTGGGCGACGCCAAGCAAGACTCCAAAGTGCTGAAGGCCGCCCAAGAGCAGCTTGCAGCGATCGCCGGTCAGCAGCCGAGTGTGCGCCGCGCCCGCAAGTCGATTGCTGCATTCAAGCTTCGTGAGGGAATGCCCGTCGGTATTGCGGTCACCCTCAGAGCAGAGCGTGGCTATGAGTTCCTCGATCGCCTCACCTCGATTGCGATCCCAAGGATTCGAGACTTCCGTGGCCTGAACCCAAGATCCTTCGACGGCCACGGCAACTACACGATGGGTGTTCGCGAGCAGATCATCTTTCCTGAGATCGACTACGACTCAATCGATCAGGTGAGGGGCATAGACATCACGATCACAACTACCGCAAAGGGCGATATTGAAGCGTTTGCTCTCCTGCAGGCACTAGGGCTGCCATTCGCCACCCAAGGGCGGCCTGCTGGCTTCGACCAGGACGGCGACACTGAGACATCCGAGAATGGAGCACCGACCGATGGCTAAGACCTCGCTACGCGTCAAGCAGGCGCGCACGCCAAAGTTCAAGACACGTGCATATACTCGCTGCAACCGCTGCGGACGCCCGCACTCGGTGTACCGCAAGTTCGGGATTTGCCGCATTTGCCTGCGCGAGCTGGCCCACAACGGCCTGATACCGGGGATGACGAAGTCCTCCTGGTAGGCGCAACGTCCTTTCGAGAACTACTTCAGATCAGAGCACGCCATGTCCATGACAGACCCAATAGCCGACTTCCTCACGCGCATCCGCAATGCGATTCATGCTGCGCATGAGACGGTCGACATACCAGCCTCCAAACTGAAGGCTGAGATAGCGCGCATCCTCACAGAGCAGGGCTACATCGACTCTTGGGAGGTACTCCCCGCACGCGATGGCGCTGCCGGTCAGCTGATTGAGATCCGCTTGAAGTACACAGACGACCGTCGCTCGGCGATCTCCGGCTTGCGGCGCGTATCGCGACCCGGCCGGCGTACCTATGTGGAGGCCACGCGCATCCCAAAGGTGCTCGGCGGGATGGGAACTTCGATCGTGTCCACCTCGCGCGGCGTGATGACGGGACACGACGCGCGCGCCGCCGGTGTTGGCGGCGAGGTCCTCGCGCAGGTCTGGTAGGTCTGGAGCTATGTCGAGAATCGGTAGACAGCCAATCCCGGTGCCCGCAGGGGTGACCGTGGCGATAGAGCCAGAGTCGGTGAGCGTGAAGGGACCGAAGGGTGAGCTCTCAGAGCGCGTTCCACGCGACATCGAAGTGATTCAGGACGGTGAGCGACTGGTTGTCTCACGTCCCACCGACCGCGGGGAGCACCGTGCCTTGCATGGTTTGACGCGTTCGCTGGTTGCCAACATGGTGCAGGGTGTCACTGCCGGCTACGAGAAGCGCCTGGAGATCCAAGGAGTTGGCTATCGAGCCCAGATGAAGGGCAAGAACATTGAGCTTGCGGTCGGCTACTCCCATCCGGTTCCGATCGAGGCGCCGGCTGGTATCGAGTTCGAAGTTCCCCAGCCCACGAGGATCGTTGTGAAGGGCATATCCAAGCAGCAGGTAGGCGAGATCGCCGCGATCATTCGCAAGCAACGCCCGCCGGAGCCCTACAAGGGCAAGGGCATCCGCTACGAGGGCGAGTATGTGGCTCGCAAGGTGGGGAAGAGGGCATGAGCTCTCTCACCAAGGAGGCCCGCCGTCTCAAACGGCGTCGCCGTGTGCGTGCAAAGGTCTCTGGCACCGCTACCCGTCCGCGCATCTCCGTGTTTCGCTCCAATCGCGGGCTGTCGGCGCAGGTCATCGACGACCTCTCCGGGCGCACGCTTGCGGCCGTCCACTGGTATGAGCCAGAGTTGCGTAAGCTTGCTGGCGGCGATCGCACCAAGCGCTCGGGAGAGCTGCTGGCTGAGCGCGCAAAAGCAGCAGGTGTGTCGGAGGTCGTGTTCGATCGCGGCGGCTACCGCTACCACGGCCATGTGCGGGCGTTCGCCGAGGCGATCCGCGAAGCCGGCATAACCGTCTAGGCTCGGTCCCCCCGCTACCCTCTCTCACTCTTATATGTATTCAGCAGATAGATCAGTCAACGCAGGCAACCTCGACCTCCAAGAGCGTGTGGTGGAGATCAACCGCGTCGCCAAGGTGGTCAAGGGCGGTAGGCGGTTCTCCTTTACCGCCCTCGTCGTTGTAGGTGACGAACGCGAAGTGGTGGGGGTGGGCTACGGCAAGGCCAACGAGGTCCCCCTCGCGATCCAGAAGGGTGTGGAGCGTGCGAAGAAGGATCTTTTCCGCGTGCCCAAGCACGGCAGCACGATCACCCATCAGACAACTGGCATCTTCGGGTCGGGCCGCGTCCTCTTGAAGCCCGCCTCTCCAGGTACCGGCGTGATCGCCGGCGGAGGCGTGCGTGCGGTGCTCGAGCTAGCCGGGATCCACGACATCCTCTCCAAGAGCCTTGGGACGCAGAACCCGATCAACCTCGTCAAGGCTACGATCGCCGGTCTGCGTGATCTGCGTACACCTGCGGAGGTTGCCGAGCTGCGAGGACTTTCGATTGCGAAGGTGCTCGGGCTGACGGAGAAGCCGACGAACGGTGCTGGTGAGCACCTCGAGGGCGCCCCGGCCGCGGAGGCTGCGAGCGCTGACCCAGAGACCGCCAGATCAGAGACTGCGGCTCCCGAGACCAGCTCGGAGACCTCTGCTCCTGAGACCACCAGCTCGGAGACCTCGGCTCCTGAGAGCGCCAGCAGCGACACCGCCGCTCCCAAGGAGACTGCTACTGAGGGCGCTGCGGCCGATGCCGGCAGCGAGAGTGCTGCTGACTCTTCGGCGACGGAGACAGCATCAACGACGGAGTCGCCGGCCTAATGGCAACCCTTCAGGTCACTCAACGACGCTCGAGCAGCGGTTCGAACAAGCGACAGCTCGACACGCTTCGCTCGCTCGGCCTGCGACGCATAGGCCATACGGTGGAGGTCAAGGACTGCGAGCAGGCACGCGGCATGGTGCACGCAGTTCGGCATCTCGTCGAGGTGGAGGAGCCGAGTTCATGAGCCCCGCGCAGAAGAGTGCTAACGGTACAGCCAAGCGCCCTGCAAGCGTCGAGGAGGAGCAGGAGCTTGAGCAGCGCATCGGCTTGCACTCATTGAAGCCTGCGCCCGGCAGCCGCCGCCCGCGCAAGCGCGTTGGACGCGGTGAAGGGTCGGGCACCGGCAAGACCTCCGGTAGGGGCCAGAAGGGCTACGGCTCGCGCTCGGGCGCAAAGAGCCGTGCGCGCTTCGAGGGTGGCCAGATGCCGATCCACATGCGCATGCGCAAGCTTCGTGGCCCGCACATGAAGAAGTCGATGCCCTTCGAGATGTTTCGCACCCATACTCAGCCGGTCAATGTCTCCGACCTGGAGAGCCGCTTTGACGCAGGCACGGAGGTCACGGTTGAGCTGATGCAGTCCAAGGGCTTGGCCACACGCAAGGGTGTGCCGATAAAGGTGCTCGCCAAGGGGGATTTGAGCAAGGCGCTCACGGTTCATGCCCACGGTTTCAGCGCCGCCGCGCGTGAGCGCATCGAGGGCGCCGGCGGTACCTGCCACACCCTCGAGGGCTAGCGTCCCGGCCCAAAAGGGGCCTCGACGGCGCCAAAGCAGTCACTGCGAGCTAGAATCAGACCCCGCCTGCCCGCCCGGCGAGGGATGGGCATGAGGCTCTACAAAGCGACCGGACTACAAGCCAATGCTCTCGACCATCCTCAGCTCCTTTCAGGTTGCGGACATCCGCAAGAAGCTCCTGTTCACAGCGGGCATGCTCTTGATCTACAGGCTCGGCTCGCACATCCCGGTTCCGGGCATCAACCTCACCGCCGTCAACAACATCCAGAAGCAATTTGGAGGCTCAAACATCCTGGGCTTCCTGAACCTGTTCTCCGGAGGCAGTCTCTCGCGCCTCGCGCTGTTCGCGCTCGGGATCATGCCCTACATCACCGCCTCGATCATCCTGCAGCTGTTGCAGGTGGTTGTGCCTTCGCTTGAGAAGCTCTCCAAGGAAGGCGAAGTTGGCCAGGCACGGATCACCCAGTACACGCGCTATCTAACTGTCGGCCTCGCGTTCGCCCAGTCGATTGGCTACGTGTTCCTGTTCCACTCACTGTCCGCCTCCTCCAACGAATCGGTGGTGACGAAGTTCGACGCTCCCCACATCTTCCTGATCGTGATCTGTCTCACCGCGGGCTGTGTGCTGCTGATGTGGATTGGTGAGCTAATCACCCAGCGCGGAATCGGCAACGGCATCTCGCTGCTCATCTTCACCTCGATCGTGTCGCGGCTGCCAGCCGGCATCGAAGTTTGGTGGACAAGCCAGGATCAGGTGTTCAAGGTGATGATGCCCTTCCTCGTGCTCGCGGTGGTAGCCGGGATCGTGTTCGTGCAAGAGGGTCAGCGCCGGATACCGGTGCAGTACGCCAAGCGCGTGATCGGCAGGCGCATGACCGAAGGTGGACAAACCTATTTGCCGCTGCGTGTGAACATGGCGGGCGTGATACCTGTGATCTTCGCCGCGAGCATCATGGCGTTCCCCCCGACCGTTGGACAGCTGATCAAAACACCGTGGGCGAAAGACGTGTCGAACTTCTTCTCGCCCAACGGCTGGCACTACATAGTGGGTGAGTCGATCTTCATCGTGATCTTCGCCTACTTCTATACGGCTGTCACCTTCAACCCGGTCGATCAGGCAGACAACTTGAAGAAGTACGGGGGATTCATCCCAGGCGTGCGCCCGGGACGTCCAACCGCCGAATTCCTGGACCGCATTCTCGCGAGGTTGACCTTCCCGGGAGCGCTCTTCCTAGCGGCGGTTGCAGCGCTTCCAACGATCTTGATCGCCCGCACACACCAAAACTTCTTCTTCGGCGGTACATCGATCCTGATTGTGATTGGTGTTGCGCTCGAAACGATGAAGCAGCTCGAGGCGCAGTTGATGATGCGTAGCTATGAGGGCTTCTTGAAGTAGGTCTGGCGAGTGGTTTTGCGGTAAGCAGGCGATTGCCGGCCGGGCAATACTCCACTTAGCGAGTTCGGAGAAAAGGGTAAGTACCCGAATAGGCATCCGAATGGCGACGCCAACGGGTAGGCTCCTTCAGTTGATGGTCGAGACGAACCTCATCCTGCTGGGTCCTCCTGGCGCCGGCAAGGGCACGCAGGCTGAGCGTCTGCAAGCAGACTTCGCGCTGGCCCACATCTCCACTGGCGACATGTTGCGCGCCCAGGTGGCGCAAGGCACCGAGCTGGGGAAGCAGGCTCAGCAGTACATGAGCTCCGGTGAGCTCGTCCCTGACGAGGTGATTCTCGGGATGATCGGGCAACGCATCGGCGAGCAAGATGCCCGCGAAGGCTTTCTGCTCGACGGCTTTCCGCGCAACACCGTCCAGGCGGACGCGCTTGCCGCTACGCTTGCCAACTCCGGCAGACGGCTGACAGCCATCCTCTTGATAGAGGTTCCCGACGCGGAGGTTGTGCGTCGGCTCGCAGGCAGGCGCGTTTGCTTGAAGATCGGGCACGTCTACCACGTGGAGTTCGATCCCCCCAAGCGCGAGGGGGTGTGCGATCAGGATGGCTCGAGGCTGATCCAGCGCGACGACGACAAGGAGGAGACGATTCGTCGGCGCCTGGAGGTTTATGCACGACAGACCGCTCCCCTGATCGACTACTACGAGAAAGCCGGTTTGCTGCGTCGCTTTGACGGACAGCGCAATCCCAACGAGGTGCACGATCACATTAGGGCTACGGTGGCAACGCTGCGCTTGGAGGACGAGCTCTAGGCTTGGGCGCCCGATGATGACCGAGGGCGCGATGACCGAGGGCGCGATGGTCAAGGGCGCCGGTGACCAAAAGAGCGCCGGTGACCAAAAGAGCGCCGATGACCAAAGAGGGCCCATGACCAAAGAGGGCCCATGACCAAAAGAGGGCCGATGGCAAAGAGCGCGCCGATGACCACGGGGCGCCACTACCAACCCTGAAAGTCGCGCAACGCGGCTGATCGCGCGATCCTCCGGCGTGGTGGCGCTTGGATGCCGAGCGGGAAAGATAAGCTCCTAGGGTGATCATCAAGAAGTCACCCGAGGAGATCGAGAAGATGGCGGCTGCTGGCGCTATCCAAGCGGCAACGCTCGACTTCGTGGGCGGCAAGATTCGTCCCGGTGTGAGCACCGAGGAGCTCGACGCTGCGGCTGAGCGCTTCATTCGCTCCCAGGGAGCCACGCCAACTTTCAAGGGTTATCGCGGATTCCCCGGTTCTATCTGCGCATCCCCCAACTCGATGGTGGTGCATGGCATCCCGGGTCGCTATCGACTCGAGCGGGGAGACATCCTCTCGGTTGACATTGGCGTGACCTTCAACGGATGGGTTGCTGATGCGGCTTGCACCTTTCCGGTTGGAGAGGTGAGCCCACTTGCCCAGAATTTGCTGAGTGCAACCGAGCAGGCGTTGCATGCTGGGGTAGAGCAATGCAGCGTGGGCGCCCGCATGGGGGACGTCTCCCACGCGATTCAGCGGGTGTCAGAGAAAGCAGGTCTCGCGGTCGTGCGATCGCTGGTTGGCCATGGAGTGGGCAAAAGCATGCACGAGGATCCTCAGGTCCCCAACTACGGGAGCGCAGGGAAGGGTCCGCTCTTGGAGGAGGGCATGGTGCTCGCAATCGAGCCGATGACCACTGCAGGGCGCCCCGCGGTGCGCGTGGCGGGCGATGGCTGGGCGATCTTCTCCCAGGACGACTCGCTTGCGGCGCACTTCGAGTTCACCGTGGCGATCACCGCCGCCGGACCGCGCATCCTAACGCCGTGGCACATCCCAGCGCAGGAGCGGGTGTTTGACGCTGTGCACAGCGAAGCTGCGACCTCGGCTGGATAGTTGCTACCATCCGCTGTCCTGCTCGAACTGCGCGGAAGCTTGGCGCGTGAGGGCAAAACCACGACGCGGTAGCGGCGGCCGTCCCGGCAGCCAGAGCCGGGTCGCAGGGACCAGCCGAAAGGGATCATGAAGGTAAGACCGTCGGTCAAGCCGATGTGCGAGAAGTGCAGAATCATCCGCCGCCACAAAGCGGTGCTCGTCATCTGCCAGAACAAGCGTCACAAGCAGCGGCAGGGCTAACGGCAGATGGCACGCATCGCCGGGGTCAACCTCCCCTTGAACAAGCGCACCGAGATCGGCCTGACGTACATCTACGGCATCGGCCGCTCAACCTCCAACAAGATTCTGACCGAGGTCAAGGTCAGCCCTGAGACCTATATTCGTGACCTCACTGAGGATGAGATCTCCCGCCTACGCGATGAGATCGATCGCTCGCTGACGGTCGAGGGCGATCTGCGCCGCGAGCGCTCACAGGACATCAAGCGCTTGCAGGAGATCGCGTGCTATCGCGGCCTGCGCCACCGTCGCGGCTTGCCCGTGAGGGGACAGAAGACGAAGACCAACGCCCGCACGCGTAAGGGCCCCAAGCGCCTGCAGGTTGCAGGCAAGAAGAAGGTTCGCTGATGGCTGCTCCCAAGCGCCCCGCTCGTGGCAGGCGTCGCCAGAAGAAGAACGTGCCGGTCGGCCAGGCGCACATCAAGACGTCGTTCAACAACACGATTGTGTCGCTCACCGACACCCAAGGCAACGTGCTCGCATGGGAGTCCGCCGGCGGCGCAGGCTTCAAGGGCTCACGCAAGTCGACTCCGTTCGCGGCCCAGGTGACCGCCGACGCGGCTGCTCGCAAGGGCATGGAGCAGGGACTTCAAAAGGTGGAGGTCTACGTCAAGGGTCCAGGCTCAGGTCGCGAGACGGCGATCCGCTCGCTGCAGGCCGCCGGTCTCGAGGTGACCGGTGTGAAGGATGTAACTCCGCAGGCTCACAATGGATGCCGCCCGCGCAAGCGTCGGCGCGTCTGAGATGGCCGTGAGCACTTCGCCATACTGCGTCCTCGCCAGCTCGCGTGCCAAGCACGCCACGCGCGGCTGCCTGCCTGTGCCCTTCAGGGTGTGCCCCGAATGGGGTACGTCCTCCTCTGGCTCGACTCACGACCATCTCAGAAGGGTAGTTAGGTAATGGCAAGAGACACAGGCCCCCAGTGCAAGCAGTGCCGTCGTGAGGGACAGAAGCTGTTCCTCAAGGGTGAGCGCTGCCTTACCGACAAGTGCGGCGTGGAGCGACGCTCCTACCCGCCTGGAGAGCACGGCCGTGGCCGCCAGAAGCAGAGCGAGTACCGCCTGCAGCTGCGCGAGAAGCAGAAGGCTCGTCGCTACTATGGAGTGCTCGAGAAGCAGTTCCACGGCTACTACGAGAAGGCTTCGCGTCAGCCTGGCATCACTGGTGAGAACCTGCTCGCGCTGCTGGAGTGTCGCCTCGACAACGTCATGGTTCGCCTTGGCTTCGCCGCTTCACGCAGGCAGGCGCGCCAGCTCATCCGTCACGGCCATTGGACAGTCAACGGTCGCCGGGTGGACATCCCCAGCTACCAGGTGCGCCCTGGCGATGTGATTGCCGTCAAAGCTGACACTCCGGCTATGCAGGTGGTAAGGGACGCCACTGAGCTCACTGGACAGATCCCCGCGTGGCTCCAGGCCGACCACGAGTCGCTCACGGCCAAGGTGCTGCGCAAGCCGGAGCGGCGTGAGGTTGCCGCGCCGGTGCAGGAGCAGCTCATCGTCGAGCTGTACTCGAAGTAGACGCTTTCCCCGCCGACGCCTCTTGGGGGTGGCGGCGCGCCAGAGCCGGTGCTCTCAGCAGGCACCGGTTTGAGACCAAACGACGTTAGGACCCTGATGCTCGACTTCCAAATTCCCCGGATCACAAGCGAGTCCGTGGAGCAGAACCGTGGCACGTTCACCATCGAGCCGCTCGACCGCGGATTCGGCTACACGTTCGGCAACTCGCTGCGCCGCGTGTTGCTCTCCTCGCTCGCCGGCGCTGCCGTTACGAGTGTGCGCATTGAGGGCGTGGCACACGAGTTCTCCACAGTCCAGGGCGTCAAGGAGGACGTAACGGACATCGTGCTCAACTTGAAGGGCATCGTGTGCCGTATGCATTCCGACGCAAGCGAGGTTGAGGCGCCGCTCGTGGTTACCGGCCCCGGTGAGATCACAGCGAAGGACATCGATCTGCCGGCGGGCGTTGAGATTCTCAATCCGAGCGTTCACATCGCCACGCTCGAGAAGAAGACGAAGCTCGAGCTCTACATGACGATCGGTCGCGGTCGCGGATACCGGCCCGCCGAGGAGAACAAGTCGCCCGATCAGCCCATTGGCGTGATTCCGATCGACTCGATCTTCTCGCCCGTTCGCCGTGTGGCTTATGCGGTGGAGCAAGCGCGTGTGGGACAGAAGACCGACTTCGACAAGCTCACGCTCGACATCGAGACGGATGGCTCGATCGAGCCGCAGGCGGCGTTGCGAGAGGCGGCTGAGCTGCTCATCTCCCAGCTTGCGATCTTCACCGATGCAGACCGCATACAGGAGCTGCGTGCGGTGCCGGGTGGCCAGCTCGACGGTCACGGCTTGGCTGTGGGCGGCGCTGGCGCTCCGGCGGCGCTGCAGGGCGAGGAGTGGAGCATCCTGATCGAGGAGCTCGAGCTCGGTGTTCGCTCTTATAACTGCCTGAAGCGCGCCGGCATTCAAACTGTGGGCGACCTCATCTCCAAGTCCGAGGGTGAGCTCAACGCAATCCCAAACTTTGGCAAGAAGTCGATCGACGAGGTCATTGAAACCCTCGAGGCGCGCGGACTGCATCTACGTCAGGACTAGAAGGAGAGCCCGCCCGGGCGATCGGCCCTTTAGAATGATCGGTCGCACGGGCACTAGCTCCGCTCAGAACCAGCCATGAGACATCAGAAGACACGTAACAAGCTCAGCCGCGACTCAGCGCATCGCAAGTCGCTGCTCATGAACCTCACCAAGGAGGTGCTTGAGCACGAGCGCATCAAGACGAGCGAAGCGAAGGCGAAGGCGGTGAAGCCCGAGATCGAGAAACTGATCACGCTCGCCAAGCGAGGTGACCTGCACGCTCGACGTCAGGCGCTGGCGGCGCTCTCGCAAGACAAGTTCGCCGTATACAAGCTGTTCGAGGAGGTAGCTCCCCGCTATGCCGACAGGCCGGGCGGGTACACGCGCATCCTCAAGCTCGGCCCGCGTCGCTCCGACGCCACCGAGATGGTTTACCTCGAGCTGGTGTAAGAGCCGTCCGCGCCCCGCGTACCCTGATGGGGCACAGGTGGTCTCAAAGCTGAAGCTGCAATACGACGGAACCGAGTTCGCCGGCTGGGCGTGCCAGCCTCACCAGCGCACTTTGCAAGGGCAGCTGGAGCAAGCGTTGCGCACCATCCTTGGTGAGCATGACGCAGCCGGCGAGCCGCTTACCACGACCGTTGCAGGTCGCACCGATCGTGGCGTGCACGCTTGGGGGCAGGTGGTGAGCTATCGCCACGAGGCGGTTGACCCGCAGCGACTGAACTCGCTGCTGCCAGCCGACATGGCTGTGCTCACCTGTGAGCCAGCAGCCCACGCGTTCGACGCCAGGCGCGACGCTACGAGCAGAACCTACTGCTATCGCGTGCTCGCCAGACGCTCGCGTGACGTGTTTGAGAAGGGGCGTGCTTTGTGGTGGCCACGACCGCTCGACCGCTCGCTGCTGGAGGAGTGCGCAAAGCTATTGCCCGGACGTCACGACTTCACTGCGTTCACGCCCACCGAGACCGAGCACACGCGCTTCGAGCGCGACGTGATCGCCGCGCATTGGCGCGCGGTGGGCGACACGCTCGAGTTCTGGATCGAGGCGAGGTCATTCATGCGACACATGAACAGGGTGTTGGTTGGCACGATGCTCGAGGTTGCAGAGGGACGTCGTGAGATCGCCGATCTAGCGGAGCTGCTGGAGGGCAGGCCACGCTCACAAGCCGGCCCAACAGCTCCCGCGCACGGTTTGGCGCTTGCCTCCGTGGCATATGCAGCTACTGGATAAAGGGCAGGATGCATCCACCGCCCGCCGCCTAGCCCGTAAACGTTTGCTCTTGCTCTGGGGGGCCAATACACCGTGTGAGGAGTAAGAGGCAGCGAGAAGTAGGCGGCACGAGCGGCGGGGACCGCGCTGAACCCTATGCTGGGGGAGATGCTGAACGTGCTGCTCACCAACGACGACGGAATCGAGGCCGACGGCCTGCAGGCGCTGCGTCGTGCGCTGCTCGAGGTGCCGGGCGTGCGTTTGGTGACAATCGCACCGGATGGCAACCGCTCGGCGATGGCGCGCTCGATCACAACTCGTCGTCCTCTGTGGGTTGAGGAGGTGACCTTCTCAGACGGCACGGTGGGCTATGCCACTGATGGCACGCCGGTTGACTGTGTTCGACTAGCGCGCCTCGGGCTCGTGGAGGGATTCGACGCCGAGCTGGTGGTGTCGGGCATCAACCACGGCGCGAATCTCGGCGATGACATCACCTATTCGGGCACAGTTGCTGCTGCGCTGGAGGGCGTAGTGCTCGGGCTGCCCGCAATTGCGGTGTCTCAGCAGTCGCGCGGACGCTCGCTCGACTTTCGCTACGACGGCGGCTTCGACTTCGAGGTGGCTGCCACATTCGTGGCGCGACTCGTGGAGGGCATCGAGGAGCTGCCGATACCGAGCGGAACGCTGCTCAACGTGAACGTTCCCGCGGGTGAGCCCGACGGGATCGAGGTGGCGAGCCTCGGCAAGCGCATCTACCGTGACGAGTTGAAGGTGGTTCCGCACGAGGACGACTCCAACACCCGTCAGCGCTACTGGATCTATGGCGCCGATCCGGGCTTCCACGACGAGCCGGGCACCGATCTCGCCGTTGTGGCGGGTGGGCGCATCGCGGTGACCCCAATCCACTTCGACCTGACCGACCGTCGGGGCCTGGAGGTGTTGCGTGGCTTTGATTTGCAAGCGCTGCTGACGCCTGTGCTCGACGGTGGGAGCGCGTGAGCAGACCGTCGAAGCGACGGCCGTCTGAGCCGGAGTCATCCGCGCCGGAGCTCCCCTCCGCAAGCGGAGTCTCCACACCTGGGACATCGAGCTCCGCGCCCTCTGTGGCGGAGCCATCCGAGCAGACGCTTGCGCACGTCAAGGAGCTGCACAAGGTGCTGCAGCATCACGGCCGCCGCTATTACGTGCTCGATGATCCCGAGATCACAGACGACGCCTATGACGCGCTACTGGATGAGCTGCGGGCGCTCGAGGCGGAGTTTCCGCAACTGTTGACTCCCAACTCGCCAACGCAGCGCGTTGGTAGTGAGCCGGTGGGACGCCTTGAGAAGGTTGAGCACCTCGAGCCGATGCTCTCGCTCGACAACGTTCGCAGCGAGGAGGAGCTGCGAGCGTGGGTTTCGCGCATGAAAGCTCACCTCGGACGCGAAGGGATTGTGCGCACACGCTTTGAGTATGTGGTGGAGCCAAAGGTGGACGGGTTGGCGGTGAGCCTGCTCTACCGGGATGGGCTGCTCGAGCGGGGCGCAACGCGCGGCAACGGCGAGGTGGGGGAGGACGTTACGCACAACCTGCGCACTATCGGCGCCATCCCTCTGAGCATCGAGGACGCCCCCCCGCTGCTGGAGGTGCGTGGCGAGGTGTACATGTCGCTCGATGACTTCGCGGCGGTCAACGAGCGCCGTGCCGAAGAGGGGCTCTCGACGTTCATGAACCCACGCAACTCGGCAGCCGGAGGAGTTCGTCAGCTCGATCCCGCATTGATGGCGGAGCGCCCACTTTCGATGTGGGCCTACCAGGTTGGGGTGGCTCCAGACCTCAAATTCGAGACCCACTGGGAAGCTCTCGAGTGGCTACGCGAGCATGGGTTTCGCGTGAACCGCGACATCCAGCGCCTGGGCGAGGAGGATGAGGTGATAGCGCAATGCCTGCGCTGGCAGGAGCGCCGTGGCGAGCTCGACTTCGAGATCGACGGCGTGGTGATCAAGGTGTCTGATCTGGCGCTTCAGCGCCGGCTTGGATCAGTGGGTCGCGACCCGCGCTGGGCGGTGGCATGGAAGTTCCCACCCACCACCGCGGTTACACGTCTGAACGCCGTGATGTGGAACGTTGGGAAGTTCGGCGACCTGCGTCCCTACGCCATGCTCGAGCCGGTGGCGGCGGGCGGCGTGGTGATAAAGCTCGCAACGCTCCACAACGAGGAGGACATCGTCCGCAAGGACATTCGTGCAGGTGAGGATGTAATCGTTTTGCGCGCAGGCGATGTGATCCCCCAGGTGGTGTCGCCAGCGCCGCACGTGGCGGAGCACAAGGATCGTCCAGCTGTAACGCGCCCGCCCACGCGCTGCCCCTTCTGCAACACGCCAACCGTCAAGCCGAAGGATGCGGTGTTCACGAAGTGCCCCAACCGTGACTGTCCCGAGCGAGCGTGGCAGCTGCTGAAGCATTTCGTGGGACGTTCTGCAATGGACATCGACGGGCTTGGGGAGAAGCAGGTGGCGCTGCTCCAGCAGCAGGGCCTCGTGAAGACCGCCGCCGACTACTATCGCCTGCGCGAGCACCGCGGGGAGCTGCTCGAGCTGGAGGGATTCGGGGAGCTGTCGGTGAACAGCCTGCTCGACGCCATTGAGGCATCAAAGCAGCGCCCGTTCGCGCGGGTGCTGTTCGCGCTCGGGATCGAGGAGGTTGGAGAGGTGACGGGACGCAACCTAGCCAGCCGCTTTCGCAACATTGTGACGTTGCTGGATGCGAGCGTTGCAGAGATCGCCGAGACGCCGGGCATCGGCGAGAAGATGGGCTCGGCGATTCGCTCACAGCTCGACGACGAGCGGATGCTCGCGCTGATCGGGGACCTGCGCGAGATTGGCCTGCGCTTCTCCGAAGCGGGTCCTGCCCCCACGAGCGGTCCGCTGGCGGGCAAGACGGTTGTGCTGACCGGCACGCTCCCAACTCTTTCGCGCGAGCAAGCCACCGAGCGCGTGCAGGCGGCTGGAGGGCGTGTCACTAGCGCCGTGTCGAAGAAGACCCACTATCTGGTTGCCGGCGAGGCTCCCGGATCAAAGCTCGAGAAGGCCGAGCGCATGCACGTGCGGGTGCTTGACGAGGGCGGGCTGCTGGCCCTGTTGGGGGATGGCTAGAGGCGCCCTGGGTTGGGGGGATTTTGGGTCGTTCTGGTGATCTGCCGGCGCCGAGCGCCATCAGCAGAGTCCTGCCGGTGGCTCAAACCTCTGCGCGGGCAAGCGTTCGGCAAGCGTTCACAGGGCTTTTGATTCGGGACGCTAATAGCGGGCGAGGGTTATCGCCATGTTGTCCTGAATCGTGTGTGCCTCACCGGTTTCAATCCCGTCGGTGAAGAATGCAAAAGCGAGGATGTCGCCGTTCTGGGCTTGGCAGTAGCCGGCGAGGTTAGACACCCCGATCAGCGTGCCTGTCTTCGCTTGGCAGCGCCCGCTCGCGGGAGTGCGACGCATCCGTTCAGACAGCGTCCCCGTATGACCTGCGATCGCCAAATCATTACGCAGTGTTGTGCCCAATGGACTAGGAGCGAGCGCCCTGAGCAGCGAAACCACCTGCTCTGGGGTTGTCGAGTCCGAGTGGGAGAGCCCCGAGCCGTCGTAGAGGCGTGGGTGCAGGCCGAAGACGCGCGCAATTGTGCTGCGCACCACCGCTGCCCCGGCTGCCGTGGTTCCCGCTCCGCCATAGCGTGCTCCAATGTCCTTCAGCAGGGTCTCGGCGAAGAAGTTATCCGACGGCGGGAGCGTGAGGCCGAGCAGCGTGGCGAGCGTGGGGGAGCTCGCCGTGGCAAGCACTGTGGCTCCAGCAGGAGCTGTTGCAGCACTACCGCCGTGTACTGCAATCCCGTTGGCTCTGAGTGCTCCACGCAACTCGAGCGCCGCGTAGGCAGCGGGAGCGTGCGCACCTCCCTGTGAGCCTGTTTCACCGCGGTTGAAGGCGAGTGCGCTCAGGTCGCCTTCGAGATCGGGATCAAACGCGTAGCCGCTCGCAGGCTCGCCTCGCAGCGAGTCGAAATAGGATTCGTCGCCGTTTACGCTTCCGCTGACGCTGCGGATTCCCGCAGCCTTGATGAGCCCCGCCAGTGCAGACACGGTGGCGCCCTGACCTCCGTAGTGGCTTGCCACGAACGCTGCGCTACCAAGAGTTGGGTCGCCACCACCACGCAAGTAGAGGCTGCCTTCCCAGCGTCCGGCGAGGCCGAGGCGCCCACTACCGAGCACGATTGTGGAGAGCGTTGCTTCGGGCCCCATCAGCTCGAGCGCGGTTGTGGCGGTGTAGAGCTTCTCTACGGACGCAGGTGGACGAGGGTCATTCGCCCGCTCTGAGAACAGTGGCGTGGCGGTGTTGAGGTCATATACGTAGGCCCCAGACAGCGGCCCGGCGATCCTCAGCTCGTGCCTCAGCTGTGCCGATAGAGCGCTCTGGGCGCTTGCCGCTGCAGGGGCAGGAGCGATCGTCGTGGCAACACCGGTTATGGCGACTGCCAGCAGCGCGACGAGGGTTTGTGCTCGCTTCGTGCTTCGCTGAGGGTCGGCGTGGGACGGTGCTGGCTTTAGCGGTTGCCGAAAAGCAACGAGCGTCTGCCGTCGTTTCGGGCGTTTGGGGAAGCAGTCACGCGCTTCTCCTTGCCGTAGAAGCCGCCGGGCGGCGTTTTGTATGGACAACAGCGGAGGGTGGAGGAAAGTCATTGTCAGTAGGTTGGCTCGTCTGCGGCTGGCACGATGGGCGGAGAATCACGTAACAGTACGTACAATCAGTACTTATGGGTGAGGTTGTCAATTTGAAAGCCCCCGCCAGGGGTGGCTCGGGCTCTAGAACACGCTCGAGCGCCAAGCGGAGCGCTCCAGCGAGAACCTCAAAGCGACGCGGGCCGCGGCGCGACAAGACCGCGCTGGTGCTCGGTGGTGGTGGGTTCACGGGTGGGGTATATGAGATCGGCGCGCTGCGTGCGCTCGACCTGCTTGCAGCCAACCGCACCATCAACCAGTTCGACGTCTACGTGGGCACCTCAGCAGGAGCGTTCGTGGCGTCGTTGTGCGCCAATGGGGTCACCCCTGAGGAGATGATGCGGGTTGTCACCCACCAGGGGCCCCAAGCCTTTAGGGACATCGATCTCGGCGATCTGCTTCGCCTGAACATCCCTGAGCTGGCGCGCACCGGCATACGCCTTCCGCTGCGGGTTGCATCGCTGGCACGTCAGCTGTTGCCTCAGCTCGGTCAAGTCTCGCTGATCGACATCCTGCTGGGGTTGGCTGAGGTGCTGCCGAGTGGCGCCTATACCGGTCAAGGCATCGAGAGCTATATGCGCAGGGTGCTCGAAGAGAACGGGCGCAGCGACGATTTCCGCGCACTCGAGCACGAGCTGTATCTCGTGGCAACCGACCTCGACTCCTGCGAGCGGGTTGTGTTCGGCGCCGACGGCTTCGACGATGTGCCGATCTCAACCGCCGTGCGTGCGTCGGGCGCGCTTCCGATGGTCTACGCCCCGGTGAAGGTAGGTGACCGGGAGCTGATCGACGGGGGGATCGTGTCCACCACGAACCTCGACATCGCAGTGGAGGCGGGGGCGGATCTCGTGATTGTGATCAACCCAATCGTCCCGTTCGTCAACGAACGCGGCGAGGACGGGGAGCCCCCCGCGCGACGGATATCCGACATGGGCTTCTCAAAGATCGGCTATCAAGCATTCAAGCTGCTCGGCCACCGGCGCCTGCACGAGATGGCGAAGATGTGGGAGGAGCGCTATCCGGGCGTGGACATCGTGCTGATCGAGCCAGAGCCCACCGATGCGCTGATGTTCGAGACCTCAATCATGAGCTTCTCCTCGCGCATCGACATAGCGCGTCACGGCTTCCAGTCGGTCACCTATCACCTGCTCGATGAATATGAGCGCTACAGCGAGATCTGGGCACGCCACGGCATCGAGATCTCAGCGCGACGGGTACGCCGGGTGGTTGACCACTTCGAGGCCGAGGAGGAGCACGTCGGGGCGTGGCGCAAAATCCTCGAAGGCACCACCGGAGCGCTGCTGCGCCAATCGGGCTCAGCCGGGTAATTCGGACTGGGCGCTCGCTCGACGCGGGAACGACCCCAAATCCCAAACAACAACAGCCGCCCGTATGACGCGGCCGTATGTTTAGAGCAGCGCCCTGTCGAGTGCGCTGAGCAGACGTGTGGAGGAGGCCTCGTCGTGGATCGAGATCCGCACGTGACGCGGCTCGCCGAGCGCCTCGCCGGCTGCCACCAGGATGCCTGTGCGCGCCAAACGCGTGGCTAGCTCGCCGCCGTCAAGCGTTGGGTGAGCAACCCACAGGAAGTTGGCTTGACTGTCAGACACCTCGAGGTCACGCTGACGCAGCGCGGTTGTCAGATTGGCGCGCTCGCGTGCGATCCTCCGGACGCGCTTGGCAACCAGATCGCTGCAGCTGCGCAGCGACTCGAGCGCTCCCGCTTGCGATATCTCGCTAACCCCGAGATCTGGTTCGAGCTCGGCAAGCAGCGCCTCGGCGCCGGGACCGCCGAGCGCGTAGCCGCAACGCAGGCCCGCCAGGCCCCATGCCTTGGAGAAGCTGCGGAACACGAGCAGTCGCGGATGGCTCTCCAGCAACACGAGCGAAGAGCCGGTTGGTTGGGCGTCGGAGAACTCCACGAGCGACTCGTCGAGCAGCACACCAACCGTGTCCGGCAGGCCGGCGAGCAGCCGCTCGAGCTCGCTGGTCGCCAGCAGCTCACCGGTTGGATCATTGGGGCTCGCCAGCGCAACCACGCGTGTGTTCTCGCTTACAGCCTCAAGCAGCGCATCAACGCCGCCACTAACGGGCACTGCACGACCGTGGGCTCGGCGCGCCATGATTGGAAACAGCGGATAGGAAGGCCACGAGGTGATCAGCTCCTGGCCGGGGCCAATCAGGGCTCGCGTAGCTGCGCTCAACAGCTCGGCGGCTCCATTGCCCACGATCAGGCGCGCCGGGTCCACGCCATGGCGCTGGGCGAGCCTCGAGCGCAACTGCGACCCGCGCATGTGCGGGTAGCGCTGCATGCCGCGACGGGCAACAAAGGTGATTGCGCTAACCACATCGGGATGGGGCAGATCGGGCCAAGTGGTTTGGGAGAGGTCAAGCGTTTGCACCCGTGTGAGCGCCTTGCGTTTGCGCTCAGCCGCCTCCTCGCGCAGTCCGCTGTTGACCTCCTCCTCGGAGAGGCCTTCAAACTGCTTGTAGTAGTCGAGCAAACCCATGGCGCCTAGCTGTCCTTTCTCGGTGCGACGGCTGGCTGGGAGCGCCTCACGGCGCGACTGGGCCGGTTCGAGGTGGTGCTGTTCTCACGGCTTGTTGCCTGGCATAGAGCTTGACCCCGGCCCGTGAATCACCACGAACCAGAATGAGAAAGCCGCGGCGCAGATGGCTGCTGTTATCCCAAACACTCTGCTGAGGGCGCCTGTGCGCTGATCGTGGCCGGCGGCGCGACGCACGAGAATCCAGGCATTGTCGAGGCGTCTGAGGACCATGAGAGTGCCGAACAGCAGCACACCCAGGGTGACGAGCGCCATTAGAACCCCGAAGCTGACGCCTCCGGTGAGATAGGTCACCTGTGCGCCCACCCATATGCATGCAACTGGGATCGGTCCCCAACAGAGCAGGCTGCCAACGATCATTCCCGCGAGCATGAGGTTGGCAAGCATGTTGTCGATCCGCTGCCTGGCATGGCTGCCGCGCTCTGGGAGCGCACGGAAGCGGGTTGGCGCCGTGCCGGGTCTGCGGCCGACGAAAAGGCCGCCATTGTCGGTGGGGTCCGTGCGCATCGCGTTCTATGTTCGCAGCTAAACGCCGGTCCCGGTGTAACAGGTCGAGCCCAACCGTCCAATTCTCACAAGGCTCATGTCTGCGTAGGGCGTACTTCGGCGTGGGCGCCGAGCGTAGGGTCTTTCAGCAAACGGCTGCTTGGCGTCCTCGTGCAAGCGGGCTAGCCTGCATAGAGCGCGTCGAGGACGCCTGCATACTTCTCCGCCACCACGTTGCGCTTGACCTTCAGCGTGGGTGTCAGCTCGCCCGTCTCCTGGGTTAGGTCGTGGGGGAGGATCACAAAGCGCTTGACCTGCTCAACCGGGGCATAGCGACGGTTTGCCCGCTCCACCTGCTCGGCAATCAGCTCGCGTACCGAGGACTCCTCACAGAGAGTTGCAGTGTCCTCAGGGAGGTTGTGCTCGCGGGCATACCCGGCAATCTCCTCCTCATCGAGGGTTACCAACACAACCGGGTAGGGACGCTGGTCGCCGTGCATTACAGCCTGGGAGATCCAACGGCACTGCTTGAGGTCGTTCTCGAGGTTGGCTGGGGTGATGTTCTTGCCGCCAGCGGTGATGATGATGTCCTTCTTGCGCCCGGTAATCGAGAGGAAGCCGTCCTCGTCGAGCGAGCCGAGGTCGCCGGTGTGAAGCCAACCCGCCTCCACCGAGCCGAAACTGGCGTCCGCATTGTTGTGGTAGCCCTGGAAGATGTTGGGTCCCTTGATCAGCACCTCGCCGTCCTCGGCGATCTTGATCTCCACTCCGGGGAACGGTTTGCCCACGGTGCCGAACTTGTGGTCCTCCACTGTGCACACGGTGGCGGCGGTGGCGGTCTCGGTCATGCCATAGCCCTCGAGCACCGGCACACCGGCAGCCCAGAAGAATTCGAGGATCTCCTTGGCGATTGGGGCGGCGCCGCTGACGGCGTGGCGTACGCTTCCGCCGAAGATGGCGCGCACGTTCTTGAACAGCTTCTCATCGGCCTCTTCGAAGGGTTTCAGCAGCTCCTGGGGGATGGGCTCCCCCTTGGCCTTGAGGTTCTGCACCTTGATGCCGAGCTGGATCGCCTTGCGTGCCTGCTCTTGCTCCTCCTCCGGCTGCGCTTCCATGGCGGCGTGGGCGAGCGTGTAGATCTTCTCGAACACGCGTGGCACCGATGGGAGGTAGGTGGGTTTGACCTCCATCAGCTCACCAACGATCTGCTTGGTGTCGCCGCCGAAATAGGCGAGTGTGGCGCCGAGGTCGAACGCCGCCAGTTGAATCAAAAGCGCGAACGCGTGGGCTAGGGGAAGGTAGAGGTAGATCACCTCGTCGTCCTCGATCTGGCCCACGCCACGCAGCATCTCCATCATCGAGGCATAGTTGCCGTGGCTGAGCACGCAGCCCTTGGGTGGGCCGGTGGTGCCGGAGGTGTAGATGAACGTGAACGAGTCCTCCGGGCTCACCGCTTCGCGGCGCAACTGAAGCTCTGAGGCGTCGCGGGTGCGCCCGCGCTCGCGTACCTCATCCAGTGGGATCGCCGGTAGGACAGGCTCGCCGCTGGGGCGGTCCATCACGATGATGGTTCTCAGATTTGGCGTCTGATCGCGGATTGCGGCGATCTTGGCTAGCTGGGCGTCGTCCTCGCACACGATTGCGGTGGCGCCCGAGTCGGAGATCACCCACTGACACTCCTCGGGGGAGTTGGTTTGGTAGATGGGCACAACCACGGCGCCCACCGAGGTGATGGCGAGGTCCGCATATGACCACTCGGGGCGGGTGTTGGCAAGGATGCATACCCGCTCGCCCGCCTGGATGCCAAGGTCGATCAGGCCGAGGCCAACCTCCTCAACGATGTCAGCCAGCTGCTTGTAGCTAACGTCCTGCCATGCACCGTCCTGCTTGTAGCGAACGGCTGTGTGCTCGGGGCGCTCTGCAACCGAGCGGGAGATCAGATCGGCGATGGTGCCTGATCCGGTGGTGGACTCTGCAGCACTGGCCTCCATGGAACGACTCTCCTCCTCTAATACCCCTATGGACCCTATGGATC
>JBAPMC010000399.1:0-3095 GCA_049278415.1 Solirubrobacteraceae bacterium | reverse complement strand
CCGTAGTCCGGGTCAGAGCGAACCCGGAAGAGGACGTCGCTGCGCTCGAGCTCATCCTCGCCGCCGTACTGCACAACGTAGGCGTGACCCGCGTCGATCAGATCCTGGATGTAGGCCACGATCGCATCCATCGTCTGTGAGGCGAGCGGCTCGTGGCTTGGGCGACCGAGCTCGAGCGCATCGGTGTCTGCGATGTATAGCGCCGTCATCTCAGCCGCCAGCTCCGTGCTCGAGCGACCCGCTCGCCGGGTCGGGTCGGGGCTCTTTGGGTCGGGCCGTGCAGCGTCGTAGATCTTGTCGTTGACATCGGTGACGTTCACCACAAGCGTGGTGTCATAGCCCTCGTGCTCGAGCAAGCGCTTGAGCAAGCTGAACACCACGAACGGGCGTGCGTTGCCTATGTGGATGCGGCTATAGACGGTGGGACCGCACGCGTAGATCCCAACCCGACCTGGGTCGCGAGGCTCGAGGGCGAGCACCGCCCCGGAGCGCGTGTCGTGCAGCTTGATCTCTCGCATAGCCGGGCAACAGTAGCGCCCGCCAGCATTCCTAAGCCTTCAAAGGACTCCTACACGTGCCCTTTGGGAGACCAATGTCTCTGAGCCGGGCAACTGGACGCAGCGCCCTGAGCCGCCTCAACTGGAGACAGCGCCTGAGCCCGGGCTGTGAGGGGGCTGTTGCGGCCGTTGCGGGTGCTGCGGGCTGTTGCGGGTGCTGCGGGTGCTGCGGGCTGTTGCGGGTGTTTGCAGGCTGTTGCGGGTGCTGCCGGTGTTGCGGGCTGTTGCGAGGGTGTTGCCGTTACTCGGCGTGGCGCAGGCTGATGACAGCAAGCGCCGCAACGCCCTCGCTGCGACCGACGAAGCCGATTCCCTCACCAGTTGTGGCCTTCACATTTACACGTCCAAATGCGATCCCGAGGGCTAGCGCGAGGCGCTCGCGGATGGCCTCGCGATGGGGGCCGAGCTTTGGCTGCTCCATCACAACCGTGGTATCCACGTTGATGACCTCGAGACCCTGTGCAACCACGCGCGTGAGCACAGTCTCGAGCAGCTCAATCGAGTTGGCGTCGCGGTAGCGCTCGTCGCTGTCGGGGAAGTGCTCGCCTATGTCCCCCATGCCCGCCGCACCGAGCAGCGCGTCGATCACGGCGTGGGTGAGCACATCGGCATCGGAGTGCCCGTCGAGCCCAAGCTCGCTTGGGATCTCCACGCCGCCGAGAATCAGCCGGCGGCCGGCGAGGAGACGGTGGGAGTCATAGCCGATGCCGCTCAGCGTCATCTCACACCTGCCCCGATCGGCTCGAGACGGCGCTCGCGATGCTCGAACACGCACAGCTCCTGCACGCCGACGCTGGCAAGCAACTCCAAAGCCTGGTTGTAGTCGGCGCCCACATCCTCGGGACGGTGGGCGTCGCTTGACAGGGCTACGGTGGCGCCGGCTTCGAGGCACATCTCGAGGAACGCCGGCGCCGGGTAGATCTCTTGGGCGCGCTTGCGCAGTCCAGCCGTCGACACCTCGATGGCGACACCGGACTCGGCGATGCCGTCGATTGCGAGCTCGTAGTAGCGACGCAGGTCTCCTTCGGGGAGCGGGCGCTCAGCCCCCCAAACCTTGACGAGGTCGGGATGGGCCAGGATGTCGAACAGGCCGCTTCGAGCGGCCTCGCCGAGCGTGCGGAAGTAGCTGTCCCAGATCTGCTCGGCGCTGCGGCCGGAGCCCCACACGCTGTAGTCATCCATGTCGAGGGCTTGATCGCGTAGGAAGTGCACCGAGCCAACCACGTAATCGAAGTCGCGTGCCTCCAAGAGGCTTGCGATGCGCTCCTCGCAGCCCGGAATGAAATCCGCCTCGATTCCTAGACGCAAATCGGTGTACTCACGCACGAAGCCGCAGTAGTCATCGAGATCGTCAAGCGCATATTCGCGCCACAACGGGTGCTGCCATACCTCGAGCGCTTGGGCGAAGCGGTAGATGTGCTCGGAGACGCCGAGCTCCACGATGTCGCGTTCGCTCGCAACATCGCGATAGCGCTTCACGTTGGCGGCGGTGAAGTGCTCGGCTGCGGTTGCATCGAGCTCGTCGAGGCGCAAATGGAGGTGGTAGTCGGTGAGCATGGGCGGCAAGTCAAGCAGGGCAGCTACAACCGTGTCTTGCCGCGAGCAACCAGCAGCTCAGCGAGCGCTAGGTCAAGCGCAGTGGTTACCTTGAGGTTCTCGGGCGGTGAGGGCACTATCACGACGCGTCCGCCCGCCCGCTCCACCAGCCACGCGTCGTCTGTGGCCTGAGCGAGCACGTCGTCTGAGACCTCGAGCGCGCGCTGAAGCGCAGCTCTACGAAACACCTGGGGGGTTTGCACAGCCCACAAGCCGGCTCGATCGAGCGTCTCGCCGACGACGGGTAGGAATCTCTGGGGCACGTCGCTCCCGTCGATCCTCTTCTCGCTAGATCCCACCTGGAAGCTCGAGCTCACGCGCTTGACGGTATCGGTGACGGGAGTGGCGGCAATCGCCGCATCCACGCCATCGTGCTCGACGGCGGCGAGCGTTTCCCGCACTAGCTCGGCGGTTAGCAGGGGCCGCGCCGCGTCGTGGACGAGCACCGGGTCGCCCGGGCCGGCTGCGTCGAGTGCTGCTCGAACCGACTCAGAGCGCACAGCGCCGCCCAACACTCCAACGGTGCCTTGCGGAGCCTGCACCGCGGCTGGCAACGCCACCACGATGCGCTCGATTGCCGACACCTGGCTCAGCACGTCCACGCTCCAATGAAGCAGCGGCCGCCCAGCAAGCTCGACGAGCGCCTTGGGACGTCCTGCTCCGAGACGCTCGCCGAGCCCGGCGGCAACGATTAGCGCAACTGCCATCCCAAGCTCCCCATTCGCCCCCGTCCCCGAAGGGGACGGGGAGGACCGTGCCGCTCGCTACTTGGCGGCGACCGCGAGCTGGCTGGAGGCGGAGTTGGCGAGCAACTCGTCGAGGTAGCCCTCAGCCTCGTCCTCGTCCTTGTCGAGCGCATACATCAGCTCGGAGGCGAGGATCTTCTTGGCGCGCGTGAACATCTGCTTCTCGCCGGTGGAGAGCCCCTTCTCGCTCTCGCGC
>JBAPMC010000398.1:0-8342 GCA_049278415.1 Solirubrobacteraceae bacterium | reverse complement strand
TGTGGGTTCCGCGCGCGACCCCTCCCGGCTATCTCAGCTCACTCCGGCAGCAGTCTGTAGCGGCGCGTGTCCGGATCACGCTCAAGCAGTCCCGCCGCCACTAGCGTCAATACATAGCGGTGGACGGTGCTCGTGTTCAGCTCGAGTTGCTCGGAGATGTCCTTGATGCCCATATCGACACCTTCCGGGGGGAAGCAGGAGAGCACGAGCAGACCCGCGAGCAGTGAGCGCGACAGGCGTCTGTTGTTCTGCAAAGCGCGGTACCTGGAGCTGAGCATCTGCTTGGCTTGGGAGCGATGGAAGCCTGTCCCTGAGACCAGCGAGGACATGCTCGGCGCCGCCCCCTCGCCCAGCGCGGCGCGCACGACGTGATCCACCTGGTTGCGCGACAGCGTGATCGCAACCAGCGGCTCACCCGAGTCCTGGCGTACGCTGGGCGGAGCGGTTGCGTGGTCGGCGCTCAACCCACGCGCCTGGCTGATGGGTGTGCCGTCCTCCGGCTGGGGGGTCGATTGACTGGGTGGCTCGCTGTTCACACCCTCACCCCGGCGCCGCTCGTCCGCGGGCGGGGAAGTCAACCACGTTGTCCCGCTCAGGCGAGGTCCCCGCCGGCACGAGCAAACGACCATCGCTGAGTGATCCGATCCTGTGAGCGTGCACCATAGATGGCATGTCGGGCACCGTGATCAGTACCCCTAGCCAGTCCTGCTCCGCTGTGGTGCGCAACAAGCCCATCACCTCCTCGCGCTGGAGCACGTCGAGGTTGGCGGTTGGATCATCGACCACCAGCAGGCTCGGCTGCCTGACCATCGCATGAGCAATCGAGACAAGCGTGCGCTCGCCGTCGGTCAAGTCCTCCCAACGCCCTTTCGAGCATTCAGCCACCCCGACGCGCGCGAGCGCCGCCGCCGAGCAGCGACGGGCACGGCGCATGGTCTGGCGTTTGAGCAAAGGCAGAGCCACATAGTCGAGCATCTCAAGCTCACCGCTCTCCGGTCCGGTTCGCCTGGCCCAGCCGATCTCCTCGCGCAGGAGACGCACGAGCCCAGACCTCGACATGCGGCCGAGATCTTTCTCCTTGAAGCTGACAACACCGCTTTCGGGAGCCTCCAAACCTGCCGCCACCTTCAACAGCGTGGTCTTGCCGGAGCCCCGCTGTCCCCACACCGCAACGCACTCTCCCGCATACACCGACAGCGATATCTCCTTCAGAACGGCAGTCTCATGCGGGCCACGCCAGTAGCTCTTGCTTACCTGCTCTAGCGAGAGCCGCACCTGTGAGCTCAAGCGACCCTGTCTCCCCGTGCCGCGCTGTGCCCCTGGACGCTGTTCAGCTTGTCCATGATGGCTCGCGCCTTCTGCAGCCACTCAACCCTGGCCTGCAGCTGCTTGATCTCGGCGTCGCGTACCAGCAGCACCGCAACATCCGACCACGCTTTGGGATTGCCGCGCGAACGCGTGGCCGGCTGCCGGAGGCTTTCCAGACGGGTTAGGCATGTCTCCTCTTGCGTTTGAGCAAGCTCGATCAGCCGTCCAAGGTTGTGGGGTCTTGAGAGCGCAATCTTCATGTAGAGCTCGTCGCGCACGGGCGCCAGCGACGAGCAGCCAAGCATCCACTCTTCGAAGTAGTCAACACCCTTGGGCGTGGCTTCGTAGATTGTGCGCGGCGCAGCACGCTCGTTCGTGGCGTCCGCCCTCGCGCCGGCGTTGCGCACAAGCGACTCAGCGCTGAGCTGGTCGAGCGCCGAGTAGACCCCGGTGGGGGCAAAACCCGATGATCCGAACCGCTCCTCTAGGCGCCGTGCGAGGTCATAACCGTAGCCCGGCCGCTCGATCACGAGTCCCAATACAGCGTTCTTGGCTGACATCGCTGGTTCGGCCTCAGTTCCAAACGTCCGTGGACATGTCCAACACAGTATGCAAGATCGCGCGAGAATGTGTCCTTGTGCCGAACAATTTCAATGAGCAGGTATTCGCCCGGGCGCGGTCCCAGCGTCCCCGGACGCTCCTTCAGCGCCTCCCACTACAAAGCCTGGGAGCTCCAGCTCGATGCTGGCGCCACCGTCGCGGCCAGCGCTGGCGGCAACTCGGCCACCGTGCGCCTCGGCGATTGCACGCACGATTGCAAGCCCAAGACCCGTCCCCCCCGAAGCCCGATCGCGCGCTGCGTCAGTGCGATGAAAACGGTCGAACACATGCTCTCGCTGGTCCTCGTTGATGCCCGGACCATCGTCTTCTACCGCAAACCTGATCCAGCCGTCCCGGAGCCCTTCGACGCGCAGGCGCACGAGACCCTCGCCCTCAACCGTGTGCTCGATTGCGTTTCCCAGCAGATTGCGTAGAGCTTGGGCAAGGCGGTCGGGGTCAGCTCGCAGCACACCTTCCGGCACTGCTCCGAGCTCGAAGCTGCGTCTCGCAAGCAGGCTCATCCCGTCCCACAGACCATGTATGTACTCAGACAGCTCAATCGACTCGATCCGTAGGAACTCGGTTTGCTCAGCCTTTGCCAGCAGCAGCAGGTCATCGACGAGACGAGTGATGCGTGCGATCTCTGCCTGCACGAGCCGCTCGACACGTTGTATCTCCTGCTTTGAGGGCGGCGTGGCTTGCGCCGCCAGAACTTCGAGCTGGCCGCGGATCACGGTCAGCGGGGTGCGCAGCTCGTGCGAAGCGTCGGCCACGAACGCTCGCTGACCCGCGAATGCCTCGGTCAGCCGGTCGAGCATGTGGTTGAACGCCTCAGCGAGTACTCGCAGCTCGCTTGCCTCGCGCGAGATGCCGTGGATGCGCGGGCGCAGGTCCCCGGCGTCCACCCTCGCCGCCACAGCCGCCATTCGACGTAGCGGCCTTGAGATGCGTGTACCAACCAGGTAGGCCGCTACGAGCGCGCCGAGCAGCGCGAGGACGCCCGCCAGTATGAAGGCGCGAGCGACGCTTCCCTGAGCGTGGGCGACAGCTGCAAGCGGCTCGCCTGCTCCAACCGTCACGCGCAGCCCACCAGGCAGTGTGAAGCTGCGCTCGAGCAGACGCAGATCGCCGAGGTCGGGCAGCACCAGCGTCGAGTAGCCGTCGTGAACGC
Organism: Solirubrobacteraceae bacterium; assembly: GCA_049278415.1. GTDB lineage: Bacteria > Actinomycetota > Thermoleophilia > Solirubrobacterales > Solirubrobacteraceae > Palsa-744. The sequence continues at coordinate 5,263 of JBAPMC010000398.1, read as the reverse complement.
TCTGCAGCTTCGCCGCTAGGCGGTTCTCCTGCCTCTGCTCGGCGGGCGTCTCACCGTTATCGGCTCGCGCGCGCGTAAAGAGCTCGGGTAGATTCGCGCTTGTGCGGGCACCAGGCACGAGCGCAAAGAGCAGTGTGGAGCTCGCGCTGAACGGCTGCCCGTGGATGTAGCGTGCGGCCCGCTGCGCGAGCTGCTTCGGCTGATGCTCGTGCGAGGAGCTAAGGGTCTGCGAGAGCTCGCCCGCGTCACCGCTTAGCTCCCGATCGATCTGATGGCGCAGCTCGCTTCCGGTGCCGCGGTATACGACGACGAATGTGACCGCAGAGGAGGCGAGCACAACAACCGCCACCCACACCCCCAGGCGCCAACGCAACCCGTCTGGAGCGATACGCCTACCTGCCATCGCCGAGTCGGTAGCCGACCCTGCGCACAGTAAAAAGCGGAGCTGGACTGTCGGGACGCGCGAGCTTGCGCCGCAGATAGCCGACGTACACATCGACGACGTTCGTGGCGGGATCATGCTGATATCCCCACACTTCGCTCAGAATCCGCTCGCGCGAGAGCGCCTGTCCGCGATGGCGCATCAGGTACACGAGCAGCTCAAACTCGGTGGTGGACAGCGCTACCGAGCTACCGGCACGGCGCACCTCGCGTGTCAACAGGTTTACCTCTATGTCTGAGCACAGCAGGGTGGTTGTTGAGGTCTGTGCAGCAACACGCAGTTGTGCACGCACTCGCGCCAGCAGCTCGGCAAGTGAGAACGGCTTCACCAGATAGTCAACTGCGCCCGCGTCCAAGCCCGCAACACGATCCTCGATCTCGCCACGAGCCGTAAGCACGATTACCGGCAATTCCGGCTTGACATCGCGTAGCTTTGCTAGCACCTCCATGCCACTAGATCCCGGAAGCATGAGATCGAGCACAACCATGTCGAAGCTTTCGTGCAGCGCACGCTGCTCGCCTTCAACGCCGTTGAGCGCCGCCTCTACGACAAACCCCTCAGCATGTAGCCCCCGCTTGAGAAAGTCGACGATCCCCGGCTCGTCCTCCACCAGCAGAATCGACGGCGCAAGCGCCGGGTCTGTCACTGACTCTGTCAAGTCGCGCATCGGATCAGGATAGTTCTCGTGAGAGCTGCAATTCGATGAGTTTTCTCACCTGCCTGTTATCGAACGCTTAGCAAGCAGACACACACTGCCCACATGGTTGCCGACAAACGCCGAGATGCGGCGCTGCGCAGACTGAGCCGCGCCAACCGCTGGCTGGCCGCGGGCTCGGTCGCACTCACTGGACTGTTCGCCGAGGTGGCTGCGAGCGCCTTCCCAGGCAAGACGGTCAAGGCATCGGATGCAACGGGTTCGCACTCACACACTCATACCAGTCACAGCCCCAAACAGTCCTCGAGCTCCCCACGATCGATCAAGCCGCCTGCACAAGCGCCAAAGGCGAGCACGACGACGCAACCAACGCCCTCCCAAGAATCAGGCTCTGCACAGGAAGCGGCCCCTTCCCAGGAATCGGCTCCCGCGCAAGAATCCACGCCCGCGCAAGAACCCTCGCCCACTCAAGAATCTCCGCCGCAGGAATCTGCTCCGGCTCGAGAATCAACCCCTACAGAAGAACCTGCCCCTGCGCAGACATCGCCAACGCCCCCAGTCGTATCGGGCGGCTCTTGACCGGGATGACAGCGCGTGCAAGCTGGCGGGCGCTTGGCACAAGCGTCGAGCTCGTGTTGTGCGACAGTGACGCTTTGGCGCAGGCGCGCGTGATCCTCGAGCGCCAGCTCGAGGAGATCGATCGGACGTGCAGCCGCTTCCGAGAGGATTCCGAGCTCACTCGTGTGAACGCCTGCGCCGGGCGCACCACTCACCTCGACCCACTGTTGCTGGAAGCGATCGAGGTCGCCCTGCGCGCAGCGGAGTTGACAGAGGGCGACGTTGATCCGACGATCGGAGCCGCGCTCGAGTTGGCCGGCTATGACCGCGATTGGAACCTGCTCGAGCAGCCGTCCAACGATCGGCAAGACAGCCCCGAAGCCGCCCGCCGAGAGAATGCCGGCGTGTCCGCCATGCGCCCGCGGGCGCCTTTCCCACGAGCGCCGCGAGTGCTTGCAACCCTGCACTCAGGATGGCGGGCTGTTGAGCTCGACCGCGATCGCTCAACGCTCAGGATGCCGGTGGGCATCAAGCTCGACCTAGGGGCTACCGCCAAGGCATGGGCCGCCGATCGCGCAAGCCAAGCGGTCTACCACGCAACCGGATGCGGCGTGCTCGTGAGCCTCGGAGGCGACATCTCAACGGCCGGCCCGAGCCCAGCGGGGGGCTGGCGCGTCCATGTCACCGATGACCATCGCAGCGGGCCAGGCGCCCCTGGCCAAACGATCTCGGTGGGCGCCGGTGGTCTTGCCACCTCGAGCACCACCGTCCGGCGTTGGCGCCAGGGGGGGCGCACTATGCACCATCTCATCGACCCCTCCACGGGACGCCCGGCGGCAGAGGTGTGGCGCACGGTAAGCGTCGCGGCGATCGACTGCGTCGACGCGAACATCGCCGCCACTGCGGCGATCGTGCGTGGCTCGGGGGCGCCTGAATGGCTTGAGAGGCTCAGACTTCCGGCACGACTCGTCAGTTGCGAGGGCGACGTGATGAGGATCGGGCCCTGGCCGAGGGAGAGAGACTCTCAATGAGCGCAGCAATTGCAGCGGCGGGACCTAGCGCTTACTGGTACTTGACTCGCTCGAGTGGCGCAGTGGCGCTCATACTGCTTACGCTCACGGTCGTGCTGGGCGTCATCGATGTGCGACGTTGGAGCACGGACACCTGGCCACGCTTCGTGGTGGACTCGCTTCATCGCAACGTATCGCTGCTGGCGCTCGCGTTCCTCGGCCTGCACATCCTCACCGCCGTGCTTGACAGCTTCGCGCCCATCTCGTTGTTCAACGCTGTGGTCCCCTTCACAGGCTCCTACCGGCCATTCTGGCTCGGACTGGGCGCGCTCTCCTTCGACCTGATGCTCGCCGTCATCATCACAAGCCTGTTGCGCCGCAGGATGGGCCACACCACCTGGCGCACCATCCATTGGCTCTCCTACGCAAGCTGGCCGATTGCGCTGCTGCATGGCTTCGGCACGGGTAGCGACGTGAAAAGCGCATGGATGCTGACGATCAGCATCGGCTGTCTGGTGGCCGTCATCGCAGCGATGCTCGTCCGGATAGCGGCGGGCTGGCCCGATCAGCTCGCGCGCCGCAGCGTGGCCCTCGGCGGAGCGGCGATCTTCACGCTCGGCCTGATCCTGTGGCTCCCGAGCGGTCCGCTCGGCAAGGAATGGGCACGCCGCTCCGGCACACCCTCCACACTGCTCAGCCACCCCTCGAGGCACGCCTCCGCAAGCTCCTCCGAGGAGAGCCGATGACCTTGAGCAGGCACGCCTCCGCCCCTGAGCTCGAGTCACCCGTGCGCGAGCGTCCCCCGGGCTCCGGACTTCCGCGATTGCTGGAGGGCGTGCCCGCAAACGGGGCGATGAGCCTGAAGGCCCACCTCGAGGCGCACGGTGAGCCGCCCACCGCACGCCGACGCGACCGGCGCGGAGCTGCCGCGCTGATCGATCAGATCGAACAGGCTGGCCTGGGCGGACGCGGTGGTGCAGGCTTCCCTACGGGCAAGAAGATGCGCACAGTCGCCGCCGGTCGCGGTAAGCCGATCGTCGTGGTGAATGCCACCGAGGGCGAGCCCGCGAGCCTGAAGGACCGCACACTGCTCGAGATGCTGCCCCACCTAGTGCTCGACGGCGCCACGCTTGCCGCGCGTGCGATTGGAGCAGATGAAGTGATCCTATGTGTATGCGAGTCGGCTAGTGTCGCGCTCGAGCGCGCGGCGCACGCCATCGCCGAACGCGAGCAGCTGGCCGGACGGTGGCCGCGGATCACGCTGAGCGCCGCACCCGAGGGCTATGTAGCCGGGCACGAGTCGGCGCTCGTCAACCATCTGAACGGTGGGCCCGCCAAGCCCACGCTGTCTCCGCCCATGCCGTTCGAGCGCGGCGTGCGTCGCCATCCAACGCTCGTCAACAACGCGGAGACGCTAGCCCACGTAGCTTTGATCGCACGGCACGGCGCTCGCTGGTTTCGCGAGCTTGGCCCGTCAGACCAACCCGGATCTGCGCTCCTGACATTGACGGGCCCACTCTCCTATCCCGGTGTCTATGAGATCGAGCACGGCGCTTCGCTCTCCTCGCTCGTGGATGCCGCCGGTGGGACGACGAGCCGTGTGCGTGCCGCCCTGCTCGGTGGCTATGCCGGCACGTGGATCGACGGCGCTGCACTCCCAAGCCTTGTACTGAGCAGCGCGCACCTCGCCCAGCACGGCGCCTCACTCGGCGCAGGGGTGCTGCTGCTGCTCTCCGAGAGCGCCTGCCCCGTGGCTGAGACTGCGCGCGTGACGCGCTGGCTCGCCGGGCAAAGCGCTCAGCAATGCGGGCCGTGCGTGCACGGCCTCGATGCGCTCGCGACGACCTTTGAGCAAATCTGCAGCGGCGCCCCTCCCCCACACGCCGGGGCACGCATCGAGCAGCTCAGCGGGCTCGTAAGCCGCCGCGGCGCCTGCGCTCACCCCGATGGCACGGCTCGCTTCGCCATGAGCGCCGTGGAGACCTTCTCCGAGGAGCTCGCCGACCACGCACGCCACGGCGCGTGCGATGCGTGCCCACGGCCATCTGAGCTGCCACTGCCCAGCCGCCACCGCATCGCGACGGCTGGGTGAGCCGATGAGCGAGCGCCTGCGCTTGAACCCGATCGCCTGCGAGGCTCACGGCATGTGCGCCGAGCTGCTGCCCGAGCGGATAACGCTTGACGAGTGGGGCTATCCGATCATCGACGAGCGCCCGCTCTCGCCCGAGCTGGTCGCTCACGCGCAGCGAGCAGTGCAGGCGTGCCCAACCTTCGCGCTGCTCCTCGAGCGCGATCGCTCCCGCCTCGGGAGAGACTCAGAGGGATAGTCGCTTTTCCGAATTCAACATCGCTGTTGGCGCGTCGCGCGCTCAAAGAGCAAGAACGTGCACGGCCGCCAGGCCGCGCCATCGCCCATAAGGCGCGAAGAAAGAGCGAACGTCCGCTTCGCTCGCCCGCGCCCGCGGATCTCCGCCGCTGAGCCGCCGCCCAACGTACTTGAGCAGACCCACATCCCCCGCGGGAAGCTGGTCGTGACGACCCTGGCCGTTCAGGGCGAGCATCTCCACCGTCCACGGGCCGATCCCCGGAATCTTGCGC
>JBAPMC010000397.1:0-8002 GCA_049278415.1 Solirubrobacteraceae bacterium | reverse complement strand
GGTTCTATCTTCACCGTGACCTGGACCGATCCATCGGGAGGGGTCGCGCCCATCACGACAGCGACCTATCAGGTCTGTCCGGCAGGCAGCTCAGTCGCCTGCGGAGCTCCTACCCCCGCACCCCCAGGAGGGCCGGCGACGGTCACGGTGCCCGGCCCTGGAAGTTGGAGCCTCGCCGTTTGGTTGACGAACGCCGCGGGCAACGGCAGCTCTGCCAACGCGGCGCATACCACGCTCACAGTCCCGACCGGCAGCTCCGGCGGGAGTGGCGGTGGTCATGGCACGACGCCCAAGGCGACGATCCGCGTCAGTGAGAGGCTACGCGGACGTGAGCTAGTTGTGCATGTGAGCGGGCCGGCGACGGGCAAAGTCCGTGTGAGCTTCACCGGCCGGCTGCGTGGGCGCACGGTCTCCTCGGCAGCAAAGACGATTGCCCTCAAGCGTGGGAAGCTCACGGCGACCTTCAAGCTAGGTCCTCGCACGGCGGCGCACGCTCTGATCCGCGTCAGCGCGAAGCGCGATCACGAGCTCGCGATCACGAGCACGCTCCGTCGTCACACGTCACATCGCCGGTAAATCGGTAACGAGCCCGGTCTCCCCAGGGGTCGTTTCACTCTTATCGTTCGGTAGATCAGTCCACAAGCCCAAGCGCGTCGCGCATTGCATCTATGACTGCGCGGTCCTTCGGGCGACCGGCGGCGGCCTTGGAGTGCAGGATCGTCTCTGCCGATGCGACCGGGACGACGATGCTCGCTCCGGGGACTGTCTCCTGGGTGGCGGTGGCGATGATCTCCTCGTAGCCGCTGGTGCCATCGGGCATGAGGACAACATCGAAGTCGCCGTGGCGTGTGGTGAAGGTGATCGAGACCTGATTGCGGAAGGTGCGGGCGTCAATGCCGCCTGGCGGCCGGTAGCCCTCGGGGTAGCGCGCGGGATCGACGCGAAAGCCGGCGTCGAGTTCTTCCACGGCGGTAGCCAATCGCAGGAGATTGTCCTCGGAGCGCTCGGGGGTCACGTCGATGTCGTCGGTCGGTTCCGGCCAGCCGCGTGCCTGGGCGGCGGCGCCGCCGATCACGACATAGAGCACCTGGTGGCGCTCAAGGGCAGCAAGAATGGCCTGGCGGCCGTCGTCTATGGAGTTGCTGTCTGCCATGTCTTTGCCGGTGTAGTTTCCGCCGCCTGGCGTTGGTGTGTCTCAAGAGTTGCCCATAGAGCCGGGACCGAAGCGCGAGCGCGGGCATCCGGGGATGCCTCGGCGATGCGGATGAGGTCGAGCAGCGACGCGACTCTGACAGACGCGCTCGGGGCGATCTGCATGGTCTCGGCGTCGCGCACGAGGTCGCGGTAGCCGCGCGTGCCAGGCGGCAGCGGCGTGACGTGCAGCTCCCCGCCGGCGGGCAGTATCCAGCGCTGGGTCTGCGCTGTCCCTTCAGCGCTCGGCTGGGCATCGAGTCGCCGGGCGGTCTGCTCGATGCGGCGCAGCGCGGTCTCCGCTGGTACTACGTGAAGCGTTCGGGCTCCGAGCATGACCGGCGAGCCATGCAGAGCGCCAGCGACATCGCCGATCACAACAAAACGCGCCTGTTCGACCAGCTCGGCGAGGACGCCGATCGGGTCAAAGCCCTCTGTGGCCCATGCCGGTGTCAGGCGCCTAACGCGCTCTGCGGGGTCGAGCTGCAACTGCCGCGCGATCTGCGCGTTGTAGGAGTCGTCGTAGCGCGCGATGCCGACGGTGAGCTCAAGGCCACAGGCCCGCAACACCTCGATGACGCTCTCAAGTGGCGGGTGCTGTTGCCCGGTCTCCCAGCGCGCGATGGTTGACTGCGGGCGCCCCAGGCGCCCGGCGAGCTCGTCCTGAGAAAGCCCAGCACGCCTGCGTCCGGTCACGAGTAGATCAGAACTGCGCATAGTAAGATTATAGCGAAAGTAGCATAAATGCTTAGGACGAGTAGCGCGTTGCGCCCGCGGGAGGAGTCGGCCGCGCGGACCGACTCCTCCTTGGCTGTCACAGGCGAAGGCGCCGAGGAACTCTGAGCGAGAATCGCTCGGCATGGCAGCTAAGCAGCGAACAGCGCCAGCTCGAGCTGCTCGGTCTCTCCAAGCGGCTTGAGCGGCTCGATTGGCCTGCGGCGCCTCGGCGTCAGCGGGATGACGTTCGTGGTCGTCTCCCATGCTGCGCGGAGCTCGGCCTCTGCGATCTCTTCGCCGGTGAGCGGCACTCCGCGGGCCTGCAGATCCTTGAGCACCTGCTCGAGGGAGATCGGTTCCTCGCGCTCGTCCATGAGCTGCCCGTCGAGGGCGAGGTCCGCCGCTGCGGCCTTGGCGGAGAGCAGGTCCCACTTCTTCTCGTCGAGTGAGCCCTTGGTGAGCATCACGTACACCGTGACGGGCTTGCGCGAGGACAGCCTGTGCGCGCGAGCAATGAACTGGTCGAACATCTCGTAGCTGAACACAAGCCCGTTGACGACAACGACTGAGGCGGTGTCAAGGTTGTGCCCGAGGCGGATCGCCGGGATGCCGCAGAGCAGGACCTGCAGGTTGCCGTGGCGGAAGTCGCGCATGACCTTCGCGCGCTTCTTGGGGTTGACCGTGGCGGGCTTGCCGTCGCGTTCCTCGACGATGTGCCCGGCCCTGACTCCCTTTTCAAGCAGGCGATCACAGAGCCAGCGCCCGGTCTCTATGAGGTCTGAGCCGACGAGGATCTTCTCGCCTGCCTGGACATGCTGGAGGATCAGCTCCAGAGTCTTCATGTTCTTCGGCGTCCAGTTCGTGTGCTGTAGACCAGTGAGACCGGGCCAGTCCCGATCGGTGGCCGCCTCTGGTGCGGTCGTGGCGTACTCGAGCTTGGTGAGCTGCCCGCACGCTGCGGCGAACCGCTCTATCTGACCGCTTTGCACCAGCTTGTGGTTGGGGTACTTCCAGCCGAAGAACGCGGCGAAGCGCCTCTTGCTCAGCCAGTGCTCGTAGAGCTGCTGCTGAGCGACACCCATCGGAGCTCTGACGGTCTTCAGCGTGCAGGAGACGATCGGCTCACCGAAGTCACGCTTGCGTCTGCGGATCATCGCGGCGGCCGACAGTCGCCAGAAGCGGCTGACGTTGGTGATCTGCGGGAGCACCCTGCGCTTCTCGCGGCGGTGCGCGGTCTCTGAGCCCTCGCGTCCGTAGGTGTACTCGATGACGCAGAAGTCGGCCTCGAACGCAGCCAGGCCGCCGTGGTAGCTGTAAGGAAAGCGCAGGCTGGCGTCGCCCAAGCACCACCACATCAGCCAGAAGATTTGGTTGACGTAGTTGGAGATCGGTGTGCCGGTGGCCAGCAGGCGGTTGCGTGCCTTCAGTCCACGGATCGCCTTGCTGCGCTGGGACTGGTCGCCCTTGATGAGCGTTCCCTCGTCGATGCAGATCACTCCCTCCGCGAACGCGCTGGAGAGGTAGTGCGCGGCGCTCTTGACCCGCAGACGCTTGTGCACATACCCGCACGTCCGGCTACGGATCTCGCCTTTGACCTCCTCGTCGTGAACAGCAGAGCAGACCAGCGGACTGTCCTTCTGCCATCCGCCCTCGTAGGAGGCGTGGCAGGACGGGCAGAACTCGGAGGAGTCCAATACCAGCCGCTCGCCGTGCGCGCCCCTCCGACGGATCGGCATGATGGGCAGGGCCTCGTTCTTGACGCCAAGCAGCGAAAGCACCTCGTAGTGGGCGATGTACCAGCCCTCGCCACCGTTCTTCAGATGCTGAGCGACGCTGCGTGCGTGCGAGGGTGTGGTGATGTGCTCGACCTCGATCCCGAGCCTGTCCTTGATGTCCAGGCGGTACTGCGGGATGAGGTCCTGGGGCACGATGAACAGCACTTGGTTGCGCGCCCCGTTGCGCACAGCGCCGAGCGCGTAGCCGGCAGCTCCGAGGGTCTTGCCGCCGCCCTGCTCCCAGCTGAGGATGAAGCCACCGCCGTCCTTGGTCTTGGTGAGGGCGCGGGCGAGGTCCTCGCGCTGGAAGCGCTTCCACTCGAACGACTTGTCGCCGCTTGAAGCGCGTCCATCCGCGGCGATCTCATCCAGCAGCTCGCGCTGGCGCTGCACCTCCTCGGGAAACCGGGTCGCGATGTCCCCCGGGTTGGGGATCTCGAAGTGCTCCAGCAGGTACTCGATGTCCTCTGCCGACTCCGTGAATTGCTGGCCGCCAACTTGGATGACGAGGACCTTGGCCTCCTCCTCGTACTTGCGCACGACGGGCTCGCCCTTCTTGTTGCGCGTGACCTTCTTGCCGTGCCTGACGTTGATCCGCGAGTCCGTCCGCAGCGGGTAGCGAGTGCCCTCCTTAAAGTTTCGCTCGGGGTCTGAGCATGTGCAGAGGATTGAGTCGAGGTCGGTGAGATAGCCGAGGCGCATCTGGGGGCGGACTTCGTAAAGCGGGATAACGTCCCGCTCGGCCTCCACGCCGACCTTCACGACGGCGTCTTTGATCGCCGGTGCGATGGTCAGTTCGCACTCCTCCTCGAGCTCGCCGAGCATCCGCCAGTCCAGTGCGTTGAGCGCGAAGTGCCCGACGGGCTGGTTGTTCAATGTTTCAACGAGCTTCAGTCGTCCCGCCCTGGCGAGTGCTTGGCGGACAAATGGCGATGGGCGGATCGCGAGGCGATCCCCGGCGCGCAGTTCGACGTCGTAGGTGGGTCGTTCTTTTTCCTGCTCACGCCGTCGACGCTGCAGTTCGCGATCGACGAGCTTCCACTCCGAGACCGGCCCGCCTTCCCGGGCGGAGAAGTTCGTGATGACGCTGCACGCCTCACGCATCGCGCCCGTGAGCTGCTCAGGCAATTCCTCATCGGTCAGACCCTCCCTCGTGGACTCGAGGGAGAGCAGCACTCCCTCCGCGGAGTCCTCATCACGCTCCAACGGCCTAACGTAGAACGCAATCAGCACCGGCAGCGCCACGCCCTTGAACAGATCCTCGCACTCGACCGTGGCGAACACGCCCGACGCGTCGTCGCGCTGAAGGATCTCGCGACGAAAACGGTCGCGCCCGCAGATAAACGCGCCCACACCGCCCGGCTGGAGCAGCCCAAGGCTCATCCGCCACGCTCCGACCGTGCTGTTCTCCGACTTGCGGGTTCCATCGGTCCACGTCAAGCCAAACGGGGGATTGACGACAACTCGCGGGAACTGCACACCGAGCTTGAGCAGCATCGGGTAGGCACGCTGCAGATCGCCGCCGATTGACTCGTAGTCGCCCGCCCGGATCTGGTCACGGTCGATCTCGATGCCGAAACGCCGCTCGCGCCGCCAGGGCTCAAGCAGCGCCCCGTTACCTGCCGTGGGATCGAGCACCGGCAGGCGACCGAACGGGTCGAGGACCCGCTTGACGAGCTCCGCTGCCTCGCGCGGCGTGAAGAACTGCTGCAACCCGCGCTGAGCACCGCCCCGTGTGCCGCCAAGCACACTGCGGGATGAATCGAGAGCTTCCTCGGTGAGCGCACCGCCGAGCAACTCGCCTCGCTTGCCGTCCTTGACCGGACTTGCAACCGCAACCAATTGAGACATATGCGTCCTCTCGCAAGGGCCCCACCCCGTGTGGGGCCGATGCCCAAAGCGCGGCACGCCCGAAGGGCGTGCAAAGATCGCGCGGGCATGGCCACACGCGGGAGTCGCGGCCCCCTCACTACGAGTCAGCTACACACGAACTGCTACAGATAAGTGGGCGCGAGGAACGGTCGATCAGTCAGCTGGTAGTTCTCCGAATTGCTGCTGGATACTCGTAAAGAGCTCCTTAAAGGTTTGTCCCTGCGTGGCTCGAATCTCACGCAAGTGACGGACTTGATCCTCCGAGCGTTCGACCGCAAGGCGGATCTCCCGCTCGATGCCTTCGGTTAGCTCACAGGCTTGGAAGGCTATGCAGCCCTCTCGCAAATGCAACTTCTGGAGGGTCCTGGCAGCGTCGCGGAAGATGTCGAGGGCTTGAGTAATCTCCTCGCCGCCGGCGACACCCTCCTTTAGGTGAATGAATACGATCCAGCCGCCGGTGTTCATCCAATCGTCGCGCACGATGCTGACGCCGCTGAAGAACGCCAGATCGCTGCGCGCTGAGACGAAGAGTTGGTCAAAGGCGGCTTCGATCTCTTGTCGTTCCTGCTCGTCATACTCGGTCTGAATCACGCGCTCCTGATAGCGCTCGACTGCAAGGTCAACAGCGCGATGCACTATCAGCCCTAGGGAATCGGGGTCACTTGCGAGAGGGATATGCAACTCCAGCATCCCTTCGATGTCCCATCCGAAGTGTGCAAACAAGCCAGGGGCACCAGATCCTTGAGCACTGTCGGCCAGGGCTTGCTGAAGGACCTCACCCCACGGCGCGCGACCCCGACCGGGAACGTTTACCAGCTGGAGGTAAACCGCGACCCGCCGTCCTCCTCGGCCAGCAACTTCGGGGAGAAGGTCTGTGTGGGAGCCACGGATCTCGGTCTTGATTCCGTCGTCAACCACGGGAGGTCCGATGCTCTCGCGATGTGCTTCCCAATCGTTGTCCGGGTAGCCACGATCGAAAATCTCCCAGCGGACTATCCAGTTGACTACGAAAAGCAACGCTCGACGCTCATCGTCGTGACTCGGCGGCCACCGGGCGGCCTCGAACTCCTGTCGTGCCCGGCGCAGCCAGAAATACTCACCAATGTCGTTGGCGAAAGGCTGAACCTCAAGGAGGGCATCAAGTTGTTGAAACTTGCCCTGTACGCCTTGCAAAGGGTTAGGTCGGACCAGGGGACCGCCTGGCGGAGGAGTGAACTCGAGCATCTCGTGCTGGGCTCGCCATCGGCCTCGCGCCCGGTCGAACGCTTCAAGCGCTAGCTTGAATGCCCGGCCGCGCTCAACGGATAGAGCTTCCTCACTCCACCGCAGATAGTTCCTCAGTTCGGAGTCCCTGACAGCATCGGCCAGGAGAATCTTGTCGAGCCGTACACGGAAAGCTGCTTGGCAGAGACTGTCAATGAAGGCCCAAACGGCGTCGCTCCAGACTGGGAGCTGCGCCGGGTCGGCGGCGACGGCCGCGTGCTGAGCATCGTTGCGCGCACGGTGCAACTGCTCCACAGCGGACCATCCACGAGCCTCCCAGCGTGGTTTGTTGAGCGCGGCCTTCAGCGCGTGATATTGCACGGCCAACGATGGACGGTCCTCCTTGAATGGGACTCCGTGAGTGCGCGCGGCAAGCCAGAGCGCATACTCGCACGCACCGTCGAGCGCAATGAGAGCAATGTGCCGGCCAGCGTCAGAGGTGTCAATCGCACGACGACGCGCATCCTCTGCGAGCATTCGCAACCTGACCAACGCGGCCACGGTCGGAAAGTCGGTAGCGAACTCGCCGGACATAACGGCTAACGATCGAGCGCTTGTCTAGCGGCGACGCGGACAAAGACATGAGGATCTTCACTGAGCGACTCGAGAGCTGCGCCGTAATCTTGGGGGAAGCGTCGCGCAAGGGCAAGGATGCTGCATCGGATGGCGAGCGGCTGGTTGGGATCGACGAGCGCTGGCACGAGGGGGTGCTCGGCTGTGATAGTTCCGCGCTCAGCACACGCAACGAAAGCCGCTGTTCTGACCGATAGGTCTCTGTCGTCGAGCATTTCCTCCAGATCAATCTCGATCGACTCAGGGTGTGCCTTGGCGACCTGAACCAAGGTGGTTCGGAGAATGCTGTCAGGGTCCTCGCGAGCTTGGTCGAGCGTGTCGTGCAGCTCCTGCGCTCTTGCAGATCGGATGGCCAGGGAGCTAGCAGCATTGAGAGCTGCTGCTCGTACATACGATCCGGCGGGCGGGGCGCGGAAGCTCGTGCGCGCGAGGCGCTCGTTTGGATGGGAGCGCAGTCCAACCGTCGTAGAAGGCTTGACTATGTGGTCGTTGGCCTCGAGCAACTCATCGAGCACGGCTGAGGCTGTCTTTGGCTCTAGGCGAGATGCGAGCGTCTGAAGTCCATTGCCTGCTTCGTAGCGGTGAACGTCAAGGTCGCGCGAGTCTGCGAG
>JBAPMC010000396.1:0-1685 GCA_049278415.1 Solirubrobacteraceae bacterium | reverse complement strand
CCACCGATGATGGCGATCATCAGCGGCAGCCCGAGCATCCCGGCGCGCGCTACTGAGCCAGGTGTGCCGCCGACTGCGATCCACACGGGCAGCGGCTGCTGCAGCGGACGCGGATAGACGGCTGCGTCGTGTAGGGCTGCGCGATGGCGCCCAGACCAGGTGACGCTCTCGGACTCGCGCAAAGCCAGCAGCAACTCGAGTTTCTCGGCGAACAGCTCGTCGTAGTCATCCAGGTCCAGTCCGAACAGGGGAAAGGACTCGGTAAAGGATCCCCGTCCCGCCATGATCTCGGCGCGGCCACCGGACAGCAGGTCAAGCGTCGAGTACTCCTCGAACACAGTTACCGGGTCGGCGGAGCTGAGCACGGTGACAGCGCTAGTAAGGCGGATCTTGCTTGTGCGTGCGGCTGCGGCGGCGAGCGCCACGGTGGGCGCTGACACCGAGTAGTCACGCCGGTGATGCTCGCCCACGCCGAACACCTCAAGACCGAGGCTGTCGGCCAGCTCGATCTCCTCGAGCAGCTCTCCCAAGCGCTGCGCAACCCGCGCGGGCGATGCTCCTGGCGCTACGTCGGCGAAGGTGGCGAGACCGAGTTCCACGAGTTACGCACTATACGAGCGACCCCCGTGTGCATCGGCTCCTCCTCACGCTCGCAAGCCGTCCGCAGCTGGTCCTTCCGGCTCGTAGAAGCGAGCGACGGTGAAGCCGACGAGGACGGGCACGTGCACTGCGAACACGACCAGCGAGAGCGTGAGCACGACGAGCACACCGCCTGTGATGTGGTCGCGCAGAAATGAGTACTCGATCATCCCGGCAATGACCGCGTAGGCGAGCAGCGTCCACTTGGCGACGTCGAAGAAGCGACCCCAAGGGAAGTCCGGCACGCGGGCAAGCGCCACGAGGTTGCCCACCAGCAGCAAGATGGAGGCGACCAGCAGCGCGACCGCTGGTCCCAGGGGCACGTGGTGGGGCAGATGGGCGGATAGGTAGATGCCGCCTGTCACGATCAGCGCCAGCGATGTCATGCCGATTTGAGTGACGGGTGGGAGGCGGCGCTCGTTCATCCCACTGTCAACTTGGTCATGATCACGAGCGTGGCGAGCTGCATCAACCCGAGGATGCCGGCGCAGTAGATGAAGCGCTTCATCAGCTTCTCGATCACCTGCGGGTTGGGTCTCGGCTTCTTCAGCTCGACGAGAACCGCGATGTTCGCCGGCTCGAGCAGGCCGAGCGCGATCACCGCCATGACCCCAACCACGATGTAGCTGGCGACCGTCCAGCCGTGGTTGTAGTAGTTCGAGTCGACCGTGCCCAGGTGAACCCCGAGCTGCCAGCCTGCAGCGAGGGTCATGGTGACGACGGTGGGCATGATCAGCACCATCTTCGGCATCAGGCGGGTGGTGAACTCAACGCGCGCCGGGACGGACAGCTTGCCCATGATCGGGCCCAGCACAAAGCCCAGGAACAGGTCGATGATCGTCCATGAGGCTCCGCCGACGAAGTGAAAGAACGCAAGCGGCCACAGTTCGTTTACGGCGATAGCTGCGATCAGCAGGATGCCCACCACCGCTACTACGATCAGCCCCTTGCGCGGGACGATCTCGAAGTCTGGCCGCTCAATCGCCCCTGGAGGCGCGCTGTCCGGCGCAATCGCTCCGGCAGAGATTGCTACATCGGCCACAAGG
>JBAPMC010000395.1:0-2479 GCA_049278415.1 Solirubrobacteraceae bacterium | reverse complement strand
GCACCGCCATGCGGGCGGCAGATCGGTGGACGCTGCGAGTGCCCTCGTAGATCCACGACTGTTCGTCCAGAGCCTCGTCGTCGGGGGCGTCGCGCAGGAGGAGATGTCCGCGCTTAACGGTCGTAGCGGCCAGCTGCACGTCCGCGCGTTCGCGCAGTACGGAGGAGAGATCCCTATCGAGCTCGTGGGAGAGCAGCAGATTAACGCCGAGCGTGAGCAGCACCAGCCCTACCGCCAATACGAGGGCGGTTGCCAGCGTGACGCGCCCACGCAATCCGAGGCGACCTGTCATCTGAGCACGTAGCCCACACCGCGAACCGTGTCGATGCGCTGCTCGCTGCCCACCGCCCCGAGCTTGCGGCGCAGTCGGGCAATGTAGGTGTCGAGTGTGTTGGCGTGAACGATCGCCCCATCGGGCCATGCTGCCGCCGTCAACGCTCCGCGTCGCACGACCTCGCCGGGATGTGAGCTCAGCGTCGCAAGGATGCGGAACTCGGTGGGGGTAAGCGATTCCATCCGTCGCCCATGACGCACGGCATGCGCGGCGGGATCAAGACGCATCCCCGGCTCGACGGGCTCCCGGGGTTGCGGTGCTCCGCGTCGAAGCAACGCGCGCACCCGTACGATCAACTCGCTGAGAGCAAACGGCTTGGTGAGGTAGTCATCGCCGCCCGCGTGAAAGCCCGCGAGGCGATCGGTGAGCGCGTCGCGGGCGGTCAGGAACAGTACCGGCGCCATCACGCCATGCGTACGCAAGGCTTGGCACACGTCGCGGCCATCTGCATCGGGCAGGCCTATGTCGAGTACAAGCAGATCGGGAGGAGATGAGGAGAAGGTCTCCACAGCCTCGTGACCGGTCATCGTCGCCCGTACCTCGAAGTCCTCGGCCCGCAGGGCACGCGTAAGAACCGATCGCAGATCGACATCGTCCTCACACAGGCCGATACGTGCAGAGACCATGATCCGATGATGGCGGCTGAACCGTTCTTGTGTGCCAACCGCACAATCCGCTCAGGTTGCGTACAGATTCCTGCGACGTGTTGACCATAGAGGCATCGTCCGCACCTACCGAGGGCTTCCTCGAAAGCGGCGGACGGGGGTCGAACCCGCGACCTCAAGCTTGGGAAGCTTGCGCTCTACCAACTGAGCTACCACCGCACTACCGCAGATATTACGCCGCGGCGGCGCGTCTCGATCCGAACCACGCCATCTAGAGCCTGGCAGCGAGTGGTGTCAGACGCCACGAATGACGCTTGCTTCACGAGTGGGGCACTACCCTTCCTGCCGTGAGCAAACGCCCATACATGCCCGTTATAGCCGGCCTGATCGGGGTCGCGCTCGTTGGCCTGCTCATATATGGCGTCTCAACTCAGTCTCCGAGCCGCACCCTAGACGACGCGGTCGCCCGCGGTGAACATCCACCGGCGCCGTCGGCGGCGGACATCCTCCCTGTCCTGTCAGGGGGCAGGAAGTCGCTGGCGTCATATGCCGGGAAGGTGGTGGTCTTGAACTTCTGGGCTTCGTGGTGCGAACCGTGCCAGGAAGAGGCGCCTCGCCTGGAGCGCGCGCAGCGAGAGCTCTTGCGCCACGGGGGAACGGTGCTCGGCGTGACTTTCCGTGACGCCACCCCGGACTCGCTGAGCTTCGTCAAGCGCTATCACTTGACTTATCCAAGCCTCGATGACACCACTAGCGAATTCGCACGCGCATACGGTACGAACGAGATCCCGGAGAGCTTTGTGATCGACCGCCAAGGCCACGTGGTGGCTATCTCCCGCCAGGAAGCAAGCCCTGCCTTTCTGAACAGCGCGGTTGCGCTGGCGGAGAGCTCGTGAGCGCCGGCCGGCATACAGCCCGCAGGATTGCTCTGCCTTCAGTGACCGTTGCGGTGGCTGCAGTACTCGCGCTCGCATGCGCACAGGCCGGCGCCGTCGCTCCGCGCACCACCTTGCCGCTGATCGAACGTCAGGTGATGTGCGCAACTTGCAAGATCCCCTTGAATGTGGCCGAATCGCCACAAGCCAACCGAG
The DNA here is from genome assembly GCA_049278415.1 of Solirubrobacteraceae bacterium. GTDB lineage: Bacteria > Actinomycetota > Thermoleophilia > Solirubrobacterales > Solirubrobacteraceae > Palsa-744. Next base: position 449 of record JBAPMC010000395.1, on the reverse strand, counting down.
AGCGAGCCTTGATCCGCAGGCTGATTGCAGAAGGCCAAACTGAGGCGCAGATCAAGAACGCGCTCGTCGCCCAGTACGGCACTGCTGCACTCGGGTTGCCAAGCTCAAAAGGCTTCGATCTGGCGGCATACCTCGTCCCGGTGGCAGTGGTGCTCGCGCTGCTTGCTCTGCTGGCGCTGTTGCTCCCGAGTTGGCGCCGTCATGCGCGTACACAAGCTGGAGCCTCACCGAGCGCGCCTGAGATCAGCGTGAGCGATGCGGCGCGCCTGGACGCCGATCTCAAACGCTTCGACTAGGGACAGTGTCGCGAGGTCCTGTTGTGTGCGCATTTCGCACCGTCAACCGGCGCCGGCGAAGCCTCAAACCCCCGCTACGCGCTCGACCTACATCTCCTCCGGCGCCTCAACCCCTAGCAGGTCGAGCGAGCGGGCAATCGTCTGCAGTGAGGC
>JBAPMC010000394.1:0-5709 GCA_049278415.1 Solirubrobacteraceae bacterium | reverse complement strand
CCCTATGGTCGCGTGACCCGGAGAAGCAGATCCTGCCGACGGTGCGCGAACTGGATATCGGCTTCATCGCCTATAGCCCACTGGGACGAGGCTTCCTCTCCGGTCGCTACAAGCAGCCCGAGGATCTACCCGAGGACGATTTCCGTCGCCACCATCCCCGCTTCCAGGGCGAGAACTTCAAGCGCAACCTTGAACTGGTTGAGCGCGTTGAGGAGATCGCACGGGAGAAGGACGTCACGGCGGGACAGCTAGCACTCGCATGGGTCTTGAGCCGCGGCGAGGACGTGGTGCCGATTCCGGGAACCAAGCGACGCTCATACCTCGAGGAGAACGTCGCAGCTCTCGACATCGAGCTCTCTGCAGAGGACCTTGCCCGTATTGACGAGGCAGCCCCTGTAGGCGCTACAGCTGGGGATCGCTACGCCAATATGTCGACGATCGACCGCTGACCGGACACCGCTAGGGAACTAGGCCTCGCACTGCAGGGAGAACCAGATCCAGCGTTATCTAAACCGGGTTATCTGAACCGGTTATCTAAACCGGGTCCAGATCGACAGAAGCGTTGGCAATGAGCCCAGCGCGCCTGCGTGTTGAGTGGACGGCGGTTGTGAGCGTGTCGATGTCGTAGGCGCCATAGTGGCGGCGTCCGTTGATGAAGAAGCTAGGCGTTCCTGAGACCCCGCTCGCATCGGCGCTGGCGACATCTTCGACTACTCGCGACGCGTGCTCATGATGTCCTAGCTCCTTCCAGAAGCGCTCGACGTCGAGGTTGAGCTCATCTGCGTGACGGCGCAGCTCGAGCGGGGTAAGCGTCTCCTGGTGAGCGAGCAGCGCATCGTAGAACTCCCAGAACTTGCCTTGCGCTGAAGCTGCCTCGGTTGCCTCGGCTGCGAGCTGCGCGCTGCTGTGCACGTCATTGAGCGGTAGATGACGCCATACGTAACGCAGGTCGTCGCCGAAGGAAGCCAGCAGCTCACGCACCACTGACTCCGCCTGCCCACAGTAGGAGCACTCGAAGTCGCCATACTCAACCAGAGTGACGAGAGCGTCATTCGCTCCGCGGATGTGATCGCGAGCCGAGTCGACGTCATCGGAGAGGTCGAGGATGTCATCGGCTGTGCCGACGATCTGGCGTGCCCGTATTCGCTTGGGCAGTCGCCGGACCACTCCAAAGACTCCCCATGCCACCAGCGGAGCCACAATGGCGGAGGCGAGCACTCCAAGCTTTGCCTCCTCGAGATGCTCCCCGTGGAAGGCCAGACTCGAGATCAGTAGCGAGACGGTGAACCCGATGCCCGCCACTGCCCCACCCCCGGCGAGCGAAGGCCAGCTCAACGCCGGGCGCACACCACGTAGATGCGGCCGCGAGGCAAGCCAGGAGGCGCCGAGTATGCCCAGCGGCTTACCCACCACATAGCCAACCAGAATGCCGAGCGTGATTGGGGAGGCGATTGCATCCCCAATCAGGCCACCGGTCACGTGAATGCCGGCGTTGGCAAGCGCAAACAGCGGCACGAACAGGTAGCTCGTCCAGGGATGCAAACCGTATTGGAGTCGCTCGTTGGGTGATATCGCTGAGAGAACGCCAAGCTGGGCGGAGCGGGCGAGCTCCGGCGTTGGCTGCTCGCGGAATGAGCGCGTGAGCGCGGTTGCACGCTCGAGGTCATCGCGCGATGGTGGATAGGCGCTTGTTACCAGCCCAATCGCCAGGCCGGTGATCACCGGGTCGATACCCGACTTGAACATCGCTACCCACAGCGCCAGACCGACTGCAACCGAGGCCTGGCGCCGCCAGGCGGGTGCATAGCGGAGCCCGATGAGCAGTCCGAACAGCGCAATTGCGACCGCCAGCGCGACAAGCGAGACGTGGGTCGTGTAGGCAAAGGCGATCACCATCAGAGCACCGAGGTCATCGACCACAGCCAGCGTGAGCAGAAAGACCCGCAGCCGCGTGGCGCCGCGCGGAGTGAGCAGCGCCAGCGCACCCAACGCAAACGCAGTATCGGTGGACATCGCAGCACCCCAGCCGTGCGCGCCCGGGCCACCGGCGTTGAATGCCAGGTAGATGACGACCGGAACCGACATACCACCGATCGCCGCCAATACTGGAATCGCGAGTCGGCTACGCTCGCGCAGCTCGCCCATGTCGAGCTCGCGCTTTGCCTCGAGACCGACGACGAGAAAGAAGAACGTCATCAGGCCCTCGTTTACCCAATGACGCAAATCGGCCGTAAGCCCGCCGCCGCCAATCGTGATCGAGAGCTTCGTCGTCCATAGCGACTCATAGGAGTGCCACCACGGCGTGTTAGCCCACAACAACGCGACGAGCGTTGCCGCCAACAGCACGATTGCACTGCCGGTCTCCGTACTCAGGAAATCGCGCACGGGCGACGCGAGGTTCCGTGCCCATGCCGTGCGACCACTGTAGGAGGTAGCTTGCGCCTCAGCCATCCCGGAGGATTATCGCGGCTGGGCTTGACGAAGCCAGCCTCGGCGTGGGATCAGGTTATGCATTGGTGGCGCCCCGCCGCTGTGAGACCCACTGCGCCTCGACCACCTGGTGGGGCTGGAAACGTTGAGGAGCCAAACGCGCATGCCGGTGCGCCAGAGGCTGCGGTATTCCATGCTTGGAGCATACGACGAGCCACGCTCGCCGAGTCAAGCTAGGCTGCGAACCGCTGTGCGCTGCGTGCCCTGCGCTTTGCTGCTTCGACCTCACGGTCCTTTGGAGGGGCTGCCGTGACCAGCTGGCTCAACAGCCTCGTCGAGGCCGCCGTAACCTCCTCGACCGCACGCTCAAATGCCTCGGCATTTGCTTGTGAGGGCTTGGTAAAGCCGCTGATCTTGCGTACGTATTGCAGCGCGGCGTCGTGCACCTCCTCGTCCGTCGCTGAGGGCTCAAAGTTGTAGAGGGTTCGGATGTTTCTACACATGCAACAGAGGTTAGCCAATCAGCTCACGCGGGACACAGACCCCGAGAGCGTCTTGCCACTGTTCGGATCGAGCAGAGAGCGATCGTGGCGCTGACGCGTCGAGAGCTCGAGCGCCTGGTTGGCCCACCGAACGCTGCTATTGATCGAACTGAAGGACTGAGCGAATGCCGTCCTGGTTCTCCATCAGCTCAAACGCGCGGTTTATGTCACTTAGGCCCATACGATGGGAGATGAAAGGGTCAACGTTGATATCTCCCTGTAGGTAACGATCCACGAGTTGAGGCACCTGATCGCGACCCTTGACCCCACCGAAGGATGATCCGCATACCCGTCGCCCAGTGATCAGCATGCGGGGCACGATGTCAAGCGTCTCCCCCTTGCCGGCAACCCCGGCCACAGTACACAGTCCCCATCCCATCCGTGCCGCCTCCACGGCTTGACGCATCACCGAGACCAGCCCCGTTGCCTCAAAGGTGTAGTCGGCGCCGAATCCTCCCGTCGCCTCCAGCACACGCTCCACCGTGTGCTCGTCGGCCTGCCAGCAATCCGTCGCTCCCTGGCCGCGCGCCAGATCAAGACGCTCGGGCGAGAGGTCGATGCAGACAATCCGCTCGGCGCCCTGCAGCCGGCAGCCGGCCACCGCTCCAAGGCCCACCATGCCAGCACCAAAGACAACGCATGTCGACCCCGACTCCACAGCCGCCGTATACATCGCGGCACCGAGCCCGGTCGTCAAACCGCATGCGAACAGACACGCTCGATCAAGTTCCGCCTCGCGGCTCACGGACGCCAGCGCGATCTCGGGAACAACCGCATATTCGGCGAAGGTGGAGGTGCCCATGAAGTGACGGATTGGCTCTCCCGAGCGCGAGAGACGCACGGTGCCGTCGGGCAGGTAGCCCCTGTTCTGCTGATCGCGGATTGACAAGCAGAGATTGGTCTTGGGACTGAGGCAGTGCACGCATTCACGACATTGCGGTGAGAAGAGAGTGACCACGTGGTCCCCACGCTTCACCGATCTGACGCCCTCCCCGACCGCTTCGACCACTCCCGCCCCCTCATGACCGAGCACAGTGGGCGCATACCCCGATGGATCAACCCCAGACGCCGTGTACATGTCTGTGTGGCAGACACCGCATGCCACCAAACGCACAAGAACCTCTCCAGGGCGCGGATCAGCAAGATCGACTTCCTGAACAACGAGAGGCTGGCCAAATTGCTCAAGCACAGCGGCACGCATCTTCACGGGGCTTCTCCTCTTGGCGTATTGACGGAGCGACCCTAGAGTCGAACAGACCCAAGCTTAGACCGCTTGCGCTGGAGTAAGTAGCTACTCGCGATTGTGTGTTTCTCCTCAGGTCCCCCCCGGGGCCGGGCGGTTCTATTCATCCGTCGAGGCCTCGCTATAGCTCACAGCTCGTCCCTACCGGTCGGCCTCAACCAGATGGCTCCCTGACAACGAGAAGTACGCCGGCGCCGACTGGCGCCATCGCCTCGGTTACTCGGTCCTCGTCTTTCACCAGCTCTCGGAACGTCTGCAGCTCGCCTGCGTGGGAGAGGACATTGTCGACCACCAGGAGGCCGCCGGGGCGCAGCACGCGAAGCAGGTTCGGCCAATAGTCACAGTAGGCGGGACGTTCGGCGTCTAGGAAGACCATGTCCAGCGAGGCGTCGGCGGTGTGGCTGAGCGTTAGGGCGCCATCTTCTGTTCGCAACTCGACGTAGTCCTGAAGCTCTGCGTTTGAGAGGTGCCCCCTCGCCTCTTCAGTACGGGTTGGGTCTATGTCGACGCTCAGAACGAGACCGTCGATGCTGCGTGCTGCGTCAGCGAGCCAGAGGGTTGAGTAGCCATTTGATGTGCCCAGCTCGAGCAGCCGCTTAGCTCCGAGCGCCCGCACGAGCACTGCAAGCAATTGGGCGGTATCGGGCTCGACGTTACGTAGACGTTCGAGGCGGTCGGCCTTCTCGGCGTCGTGCTGGTGGCCGCGTCGATAGAGGTCCTCCAGATACTTGCTGAGCTGCTGGTCCACTGACTCTCCTACTTCCGATTCTATGGGGCGGTGCGCACTTGACCGATTGATGCTTACAGCACCCGGCGTGCCCAGGTGAAGCTTTCGGCGAGCCAGTCTGAGGAGAGCGGCATCACATAGACGCCTTGGTCGGAGGAGTGGATCGCCCACTGACTGCTCAGAGCGATCCCCTCGTGGATCACATTTGCCTCGGTGGCGGTTGAGTCAAAATGCGCTGAGCCGAAGAACAAGAGGTCGCCGGGCTGAACGTCGGCCAATTCGATCCGGCTGCTCTTGGGTATTTCGCCGGCCTGCTCGGCAGCGGTGCGCCCGAGGATCTTCCTGCCTGCGGATAGGCCGGAGAGCTTGTAGACGCGCCAGGCGAAACCGGAGCAGTCATAGCCTCCATGTTCGAGACCGTCGGCGGTGTTGTCGGTGGTTCCGCCCCACACATAGGGCATACCGATCTTCGATACCGCTATTCGTAGAGCTGCGCGTTGGACACTGGTGTACTGCGGAAGCGAGAAGCTCAGGAGCGCTTCGCGCGCAGCGGAGAGTGTCCAACTTTCAAAGCCGAGCGCGACCGCGAACGAGTGGGCGGCTTCCGAGCGCGTGATGGGGTCGCGCGGGTAGAGCTCGAGCTTGTCTTCCCCTGCGGGATGGTTGTAGCGCAAGCCCAGATAGCGAGCGACCACCTCGCTGCCGAAGTAGTTGGGCGGCGCGAGTCCGGCAGCGGCGGCCACCTGCTCGATGTACTCAGCGACGTC